>JBLNGJ010000448.1:0-9272 GCA_050264675.1 Micromonosporaceae bacterium | reverse complement strand
GACCAGCCCCAGCCGCGACCGATCTTGGCCATCGGCGCTGAGGACCAGGTCCGCGTCCAATACGGGAAATAGCTCGCCAGATGCTCCGGTGGCCTCCCACCGCAGCGACACCGTCATTGTGGTGCTCCGGCATACCGGCTCCAACATCCGCACCCGAACAAGCTTGGATATGCCTGATGCGCGGCCGAACGGTCCGATCCGAACGAGCGCTTGCTGGCCTCCGTCAAACGCGGTCTGCGACCCGCTGTGCAGCGCACCCCGGTTGATCAGGTGGAGCAGCCGTGGCCAGGCTACTTCGAATCCGGTATCGAGAACGACCTCATGGCTGGCGAACATGTGTCCACGGTGCGCCTGCGGCCAGTTCGTCCACAGGAGCCAAAGTCACTCTCTGCCGTGCCAAAGGTCCGCGTCGGCGGGGCCTGGCCGCGTCAGAGGGCTGGCGTGAGCCGGTACGAGGCGAGCGTGCGCAGGTAGTTGGCGCGTTCGAAGCCGGTCGGGTCGGTGGCCGCGTGGTGGCTGACGCTGCCCCGCAGCTGGTCGACCGAGGCATAGTCCCGTTCGGCGAGCCAGGCGACCAGCTCGGCCTCGATATGGGCGAGGTGGGTCGGGCCGTGGCGCAGCAGCGCGGAGGCCATCATCACCGCGTCGGCGCCGACGAGCAGTGCCTTGGCCGCGTCCCCGCCGGAGTGCACGCCGGTGGTCGCGGCCAACGAGGTGGTGGGAAGCTGCGGACGCAGGATGGCCAGCCAGCGCAGCGGCAGGCGCAGCTCGCGCGGATCGGACAGCTCGACGCGGGGCAGCACGTCAAGGGTGTCGAGATCGATGTCGGGTTGGTAGAACCGGTTGAACAGCACCAGGCCGTCCGCGCCGGCCTCCACCACACAGCGGGCGAAATGCGCCGTCGAGGACAGGTACGGGCTGAGCTTGACCGCGAGCGGAACCTCGACCGCGTCTCGGACCCGCCGGACCACCTCCAGGTAGGTCGACTCGACCGACGTTGCGCTCTGCGACGGATCGGCGGCGACCGAGTAGAGATTGAGCTCGATGGCGTCGGCGCCGGCGTCGGCCATCAGCTGGGCGTAACGCACCCAACCGCCGGGCGTGATCCCGTTGACGCTGGCGATGACCGGAATCGTCACCGCGTCCTTGGCCGCCGCCACCAGTTTGACGTGTCGGTGCGGGCCGATGTCGTCGAACTCCAGCGTGGGGAAGAAGTCGCCGGCCTCCGGGAACGAGTTCGCGCCCAACTCCAGCCGTTCGTGCAGCCGCATCGACTCGTCCTCGACCTCTTCCTCGAAGAGTGACGGCAGCACAACCGCCGCAGCGCCGGCGCGCTCCAGTTCGACCAGCGTGGCGAGCCGGCCGGTCAGCGGCGACGCCGAGGCGACCAACGGGGAGCGCAGCTGCAGCCCGAGGTAAGTGGTGGCCAGCTGGGTCACGACAGATCCTCAGTCGCGTCGGTGTCGGTGGTGGGCACGTCGATGTTGCCCCGATCCTGGGGCAGCGAGCGGGATACCCCAGCCAGCTGTTCGTAGTAGCTCCAGCGTTCGTCGACATCGGCCTGCGCGAGTGCCAGCAGGTGTCGTGCGCGCTCGGGATCGGAGCGGGCCAGCATGGCGAACCGGGTCTCGCTGCGGGCGAAGTCCACCAGCGGCAATGTCGGCCGCTTCGAGTCAAGCTGGAAGGGGTGCGCGCCCGGTTCCGGGCTGGGGTGGTACCGGTACAGCGGCCAGTACCCGCTGCCGACGGCGGACTTCTGGTGCGACATGGACGTGGCCATGTCGATGCCGTGGGCGATGCATGTGCTGTACGCGACGACCAGTGATGGCCCGGTCCACGCTTCGGCCTCCAGCAGGGCCCGAACCGTCTGCATTTCGTTGGCGCCCAATGCGATCTGGGCGACGTACACGTCGCCGTACGCTCGCGCGATCGCGCCGAGATCCTTCTTTGCGGTCGTCTTGCCCGACGAAGCGAACTTCGCCGCTGCGCCGCGCGGCGTGGCCTTGGAGGCCTGACCGCCGGTGTTGGAGTACACCTCGGTGTCGAGCACCAGGAGGTTGACGTTGCGACCGGAGCCAAGGACATGATCCAGTCCGCCGAAGCCGATATCGTACGCCCAGCCGTCGCCGCCGATGATCCAGAAGCTCTTAGCCACCAGCTCGTCAGCGAGGCTGCGCAGCCGCCGCGCCGGCTGCGTGTCCACTACGGACAGGCGATCCAGGAGTGTGGCCACCCGCGCGCGCTGCGCCGCGATGCCGGCCTCGCCTGACTGGTCGGCGTCAAGGATCGCCGTGGCGAGCTCGGCGCCGATCGCTGGCGCGAGGCCGGCCAGCAGGTGCCGCGCCTCGGCGCGATGCTGCTCGTAGCCGAGCCGCAGGCCTAGGCCGAACTCCGCATTGTCCTCGAATAGTGAGTTCGACCAAGCCGGTCCACGGCCGGCCGGGTCACGGGCCCACGGCGTGGTGGGCAGGTTACCGCCGTAGATCGACGAGCACCCGGTGGCGTTGGCGACCACGAGCCGGTCGCCCAAGATTTGGGTGAGCAGCTTCAGGTACGGCGTCTCGCCGCAGCCCGAACAGGCGCCGGAGAACTCGAACAGCGGCTGCAGCAGTTGCGATCCCTTGACCGTGTCGTGCCGGACGGCGGCACGGTCCAGCTCGGGAATGCGCTCGAAGAACTCCCATCGGGATCGTTCGGTGTCCCGGTGCTGGGCGGCCGGTTCCAGGTTGATAGAGCGGTGCCGGACCTCCGACTTGCTGTGCGCCGGGCACATGTCCACGCAGATGCCGCAGCCGGTGCAGTCATCCGGCGCCACCTGCACGGTCAGCTTCATGCCCCGCAGGTCCCGGGCGCCATAGTCCTTCGACAGGAAGCCCTCCGGCGCCTCGGCCAGCACGGACGGGTCATACACCTTCATCCGGATCGCGGCGTGCGGGCAGACGATGGCGCACTTGCCGCAGTCGATGCAGATGCTTGCATCCCAGATGGGGATCTCCTGGGCCAATGCACGCTTCTCCCAGCGAGCGGTGCCGGTAGGGAAGGTGCCGTCGACCGGAAGCGCGCTCACCGGCAGCAGATCCCCCTCGCCGGCCAGCAGCCGTTCGGTGACTCGCTTGGCGAAGTCGCCGGCAGCCTCGGGCAGCGGTGGCATCCGGTTCAGCCCACCGTTGACGGACCCCGTTGGCAGGGGTTCCAGCGCGTCCAGCGCCCGGTCGATCGCGGCCTGGTTGCGCTCCACGACGGCGGGGCCGCGCTTGCCGTACGCCTCGGCGATCGCCTCTTTGAGCGCGGCCGTGGCTTCGTCACGGGGCAGCACGTCGGAGAGGGCGAAGAAGCACGGCTGCATCACCGTGTTGATGCGTCCGCCCAGCCCGACCTCGCGGGCTACCCGGTGGGCGTCAATGACGTAACAGCGCAGCTGCTTGTCGAGGATCTGCCGCTGCACCTCGACCGGCAGGTGCCGCCACGTCTCGCCGGCCGGATACGGGCTGTTGAGCAGAAACACCGCGCCGGGCCGGGCTACGTCGAGCACCTTCATCTTCTCCAGCAGCCCGAACTGGTGACACGCGACAAAGTCGGCCGCCTCGATCAGGTAGGTGGAGCGGATCGGATCGGGGCCGAACCGCAGGTGGGACACCGTCACCGAGCCGGCCTTGCGGGAGTCGTACACGAAGTAGCCCTGGGCGTACAGGTCGGTGCGTTCGCCGATTATCTTGATGCCGAACTTGTTCGCGCCCACCGTGCCATCGCTGCCCAACCCGTAGAAGACGGCCTGCACGGCCCGCGTGGGCACGGCGAACGCGGAGTCTGGTCGCACGCTGGTGTGGGTGACGTCGTCGACGATGCCGACCGTGATGTGACGCCGCGGTGCCGGCCCGAGTAGCTCGTCGTAGACCCCCTTGACCATCGCCGGGGTGAACTCCTTGCTGGCCAAGCCGTAGCGCCCGCCGAAGACCTCGACCTCGGTCCGCCCGGCCTCGGCCAGCGCAGCGACCACATCGAGGTAGAGCGGTTCCCCGACGGCGCCCGGCTCCTTGGTCCGGTCGAGCACGGCGATCCGGCTCACGGTGGCCGGTAGGGCGGCGATCAGCTCGGCGGCCGGGAACGGTCGGAACAGCCGGACCGTGACCACGCCCGCGCGCTCCCCACGGCGGACCAGCTCGTCGACCGTCTCGGCGACGGCACCGACGCCCGAGCCCATGATGACCACGACCCGTTCGGCATCCGGCGCCCCGGCGTAGTCGACCAGGTGATACGCCCGCCCGGACCGGGTCGCCAGCTCGTCCATGACCTGTTGCACCGTGCCCGGCACCGCCTGGTAGTACGGATTGGCGGCCTCGCGGGCCTGGAAGAACACATCGGGGTTCTGCGCGGACCCGCGCAGCACCGGCCGGTCCGGTGACAGGCCACGCCGCCGGTGCGCGAGCACGTGGTCCTCGCCGACGAGTGCCAGCAGGTCGTCGTCGGGCAAGATGCTGATCTTGTCGATCTCGTGCGAGGTACGGAATCCGTCAAAGAAATGCAGGAACGGCACCCGCGTGCGCAGTGAGGACGCGTGCGCCACCAGCGCGAAGTCGTGGGCCTCCTGCACAGAGCTGGCGGCCAGCATCGCCCATCCGGTGGTCCGGGCGGCCATCACGTCGCTGTGGTCACCGAAGATGGACAGGGCGTGGGTGGCCACCGACCGGGCGGCCACGTGGATGACGGCCGGGCTCAGCTCTCCCGCGATCTTGAACATGTTGGGCAGCATCAGCAGCAACCCCTGCGACGCGGTGAACGTGGTACCCAGGGACCCCTTCTGCACGGCGCCGTGCAGCGCGCCGGCGGCGCCGGCCTCCGACTGCATCTGCACCACTTCCGGAACAACGCCCCACAGGTTCGACCGGCCGGCAGCGCTCCAGGCGTCGGCGAGCTCACCCATCGGTGAGGCGGGGGTGATCGGATAGATCGCGATCACCTCTGATAGTGCGTGCGCCACCCGCGCCGCGGCCTCGTTGCCATCCACGGCCACGACTGTCGGTCCCGACCGGTCCGTCATTCTGGCCTCCCCAGCCGCGTTCTTTCAGCCGAGGCTAGGAGCTAGTGCGGGCATCGCCCAAGTGCGTAACGGCCCGCCAGACCGGGGCATTGGTAACCGCCGGTGCAGGGTCCCGACAAGGCGGGACCTTCGCCTCCACCGGGACGGCTCAAGCGGCCAGAGGGTGGGGTGAGGCGAGGTGAGCGCGGGTGTTGGAGATTGACTGCGTACGCAAGGCCTTCGGTACCGTGCGCGCGCTGGACGGGTGTAGCTTCGCCGCGGCCCCCAAGCGGTTGACCGGTCTGCTTGGCCCGAACGGTGCGGGCAAGACCACGCTGATGCGCTGCCTGCTGGGCCTCATCGACCCCGACGAGGGTGTCCTGCGGTGGCGGGGCGCGCCGATCACCGCGGCGTCGCGACGGCGGTTCGGGTACATGCCCGAGGAGCGCGGCCTTTACCCGGCGATGCCGGCGGCCGAGCAGGTCGAGTACTTCGCCCGGCTGTCCGGCCTGCCCGGGCGCGCTGCCCGGGCGGCGACCCGGACGGTCATCGAACGCGTCGGGCTCACCGAGTCGGCGCAACGGAAGGTGGAGCAGCTCTCGCACGGCAACCAGCAGCGGGTGCAGCTGGCCGTGGCGCTCGTCCACGATCCTGAGCTGCTGGTGCTCGACGAGCCATTCGCCGGCCTGGATCCGCTCGGCGTAGACACCCTTGCCGACCTGCTGCGGACACTCGCCGACGAGGGCGCCACCGTGCTGTTCTCCAGTCACCAGCTCGACCTGGTCCAACACCTATGCCAGGACGTCGTCACCGTCGACCACGGCCGGGTCGTCCTCGCCGGCTCGCTGGAGGATCTGCAAGCACAAGCCGGCCACCGATACCTCGATGTCGTGTTCGCCACGCCGCCGATCGTCGGCTGGCTGGATGATCGGCCCGGGCTTGAGCGGATCGGCGACGATCGTCACGTCCGGCTGAGCGTCGGCCCGACCGCGGATCTCGCCGCGATCCTGCGGGCCGCGCAGGCCGCCGGCCCGTTGCTGCGGTTCGACTTTCAGCCGCCGTCGCTGGAGGAGATGTTCCGGGAGGCGATCGCCCGATGAAAACCGGACTGGCCGCGATCTGGACCGTTGCCCGGCGGGACCTGATCAGCCGCGCGCGCAGTATGGCGTTTCGGGTGTCCATGGTCGTCATGCTGGTGATCCTGGTGCTCGGCATCGTCGTCCCGACGGTCTTCTTCCACGGCCCTGGTAACTACACCGTCGCCGTGGCCGAGAGCCCGGACGGCGCGTTGCCGGCGGCGGTGGCCGCCCAGGCCACGGCGGCCGGCGTGACGGTGACCACCCGGGAGGTCTCCGCCTGGACCGACGCGATCGTGCTCGTCGAGGCCGGCACCGCGGCGGCGGCGGTCCGGCCGGGCGAGGTCGCGTGGAAGAGCTCCCCGAACACCCGGCTCGCGCCGGTGCTCGACGCCGCGGTGGCTCAGACGACCATCGCGCTGCGGGTCCGAGCGCTCGGCCTGAGCCCCGGCCAGCTCGGAGAGCTGTTCGCCCCGGCCACGCCGACCGTCACCCAGCTGCATCCGGCGCCCGACAACGGGCCGCGCACCCTGGTTGCGCTCATCGGGATGATCCTGCTGTTCATGGCGCTCAACTTCTACGGCACCTATGTGCTGACCGGCGTGGTGGAGGAGAAATCGAGCCGAGTGGTGGAGGTGCTGCTGGCCCGGGTCCGCCCCGCCGAGCTGTTGGCCGGCAAGGTATTGGGGATCGGCCTGCTCGGCCTCGGCCAGTTCCTGGCCCTGGCGATCGCTGCAGCGGTGACGCTGCAAGTGGTCAAGCCGCCCGAGCTCCCCCCGGGTACCCTGCCGCTGATCGGCGTTGTGGTGCTCTGGTTCATCCTCGGGTACAGCTTCTTCAGCGTCCTGTACGGGGCGTTGGGCGCGCTCGCCTCCCGCACCGAGGACGCCCAGGCGGCAGTTGCACCCTTGACCGTGCTGCTGATGGTGACGTACTTCGGCGCGTTCGCCGCGGCTGGTAATCCGGACCGGTGGTGGGTCACGGCCGGCTCACTGTTCCCACCCACCGCGCCGATGTTCATGCCGTTGCGCGCCGGGCTGACCCACGTACCCCCATGGCAGATGGTGCTCGCGATCACCCTCATGACGGCGGCCATCGTCGGCATGGTGCAGGCCGGCGGCCGGCTTTACCGCGGTGCCGTCCTGCACACCGCCGGTCGCCTGCGGCTTCGGCAAGCCTGGCGCCGGGCGTACTGAGGCCGGTCACGTTGGAACTTCGCAACGGTCAACAGCTCCGCACCACGCTCATCGTGCTTGCGACCGCTGCCAGGTACGCCAGGCCGGGTCTACCCTCGAGCTGTTCACCAAGGGCTTCCTCGCCGACCGCACCGTGCTCGACGACTACCTGACCTACATCCACGACCGGACGAAGGAATGACGCATGTCTAGCGGTGAGTTGGCGGTCGAGGTCGAGGGCCTTCGGAAGCGCTTCGGCCGGGTCCCCGCGCTGCGCGGGCTCGACCTGCAGGTCCCGGTCGGCCAGGTGACCGGCTTTCTCGGGCCCAATGGCTCCGGCAAGACCACGACGATCCGCATCTTGCTCGGCCTGCTGCGCGCCGACGGCGGCAAGGCGACGGTGCTCGGGGGTGAGCCGTGGGTCGATGCGGTGCGCCTGCACCGCTCGATCGCTTACGTTCCCGGTGACGTCACGCTGTGGCCCAACCTCACCGGCGGCGAGGCGATCGATATCCTCTGCCGGCTCTCCGGCCCGCTGGACGGCGCGCGCAAGAAGGTGATGCTCGAGCGCTTCGACCTCGATCCGACCAAGAAGGCCCGTGCGTACTCCAAGGGCAACCGGCAGAAGGTCGCGCTCGTAGCCGCGCTCACGTCCCGGGCGCAGCTGCTGCTGCTCGACGAGCCGACCAGTGGCCTCGACCCGATCATGGAGGCCGCGTTCACCGAGTCGATCCGCGAGGTCAAGGCCGAGGGCCGTTCCGTGCTGCTGTCCAGCCACATCTTCGCCGAGGTGGAGAAGCTCGCCGACCGCGTCGCGATAATCCGCGAGGGTGTCACGGTCGAGTCGGGCACGATCGCCGGGCTCCGGCACCTGACGCGCACGCAGGTGACGGCCGTCTTCGACGGCGGCGCGGACGGGCTGACCGCCGTCCCCGGCGTCCACAACGTCGCGACGAGCAACGGTCGCGTCACGTTCGCGGTCGACGACGACAACCTGCCGGCGGTCCTGGCGGCGGTGGCGCGGCTGAACCCGCGCTCGCTCGTCGCGAACCCGCCGTCGCTCGAGGAGCTGTTCCTGCGGCACTACAGCGACGAACTCGCCGCCCTGGGCAACGGGGGCGAGAAGTGACGGCCACCGCCCAGGCGCCGGTGCCGCCCGCCGCACCCGCCCCGGCGCCCGCCGGCATCCACCACCCCCCAGCGAATGGCCTGGCCGGGCTGGGCACCATGGTCCGCTTGGTCGTGCGCCGCAACCGGGTGCGGCTGCCCGTGTGGTTCGTCGTCATCGTCGGGCTGTTCGCCTATGTCGGCGACTACTACCGGGGCCTGTTCACCACCCAGCAGGCGCTCGACGACTTCGCGAAGCTGTCTGACACGCCCGGCATCAAGGCGCTCACCGGCCTCGCGGCGGCTCCGGCCACGCTTGGCGGGGCGGTGTGGACCAAGATCTGGATGACGTGCGCCGTCACGCTCGCGCTCGGCGTCGTCTTCCTCGTCACCCGCAGCGGCCGGGCCGACGAGGAGTTGGGCCGCACCGAGCTGCTGCGCTCGCGAATGCTGGGGCTGCACGCCTACTCCGTGGCGTCGTGGCTGGTCAACGCGGCGCTGTGTGTCGTCATCGGGCTGTGTGTCGCCTTGGCGTCGGTCGGGCTGGGCCTCGACCCCGAGGGCGCCGGGACCGCCGGCTCGTGGGTGGTCGGCGCCTCCGTGACCGGCGTTGGGCTGTTTGCGCTGGGCGTCGGTGCCCTTGCCGGGCAGGTGGCCTCGACCTCGCGCGGCGCCAACGCCATCGGCTCGATCATCGTCACCGCCTGCTACGCGCTGAGGATGGTTGGAGACCTCGGCAACGGGGCCGTCACGTGGGTGTCGCCCATCGGGTGGGGGCAGCTGATGGCCCCGTGGGGCGCCAACCGGTGGTGGCCGTTCGGGCTCCTCGTCGCGCTCACCGCGGTGCTGCTCGCCGTCGCATGGCTGGCCGAGGCGCGCCGCGACTACGGCGCCGGT
>JBLNGJ010000447.1:0-3636 GCA_050264675.1 Micromonosporaceae bacterium | reverse complement strand
CGGGTCCAGCGCCGGTTGTCGGTGGCGAGCGAGGCGCGCAGCACGTCGAGGATGACCGCGTACTCGACCGAGTCCTCCTCGGTGGTGGCCGGCACCGCGCCGGCCCCCTCGAACTCAGCTCCCTTGTGGACGAGCAGGGTCGCGTCGCCGCCGTCGTCGAGAATCAGGTTCGGCCCTTGCCCGTCCGGCCAGCACAGCACCTGCTCGGTGCACCACCAGTACTCCTCGAGCGTCTCACCCTTCCAGGCGAAGACGGGCACGCCGGCCGGCGCGTCGACCGTACCGTTGCGCCCAACCGCGACGGCCGCAGCGGCATGGTCCTGAGTGGAGAAGATGTTGCAGGACGCCCACCGCACCTGCGCACCGAGCGCGACCAACGTCTCGATGAGCGCCGCGGTCTGCACCGTCATGTGCAGCGACCCGGAGATGCGCGCGCCCCGCAACGGTTGGCTCGCGGCGTACTCCCGGCGCACCGTCATCAGGCCGGGCATCTCGTGTTCGGCGAGCTGGATCTCCTTGCGCCCGAAGGCGGCCAGGGAGAGGTCGGCGACCTTGAAGTCACCGCCGGTGCGAGCGGGGGCAGCGGACGCGGGCAGCGTGCTGGTCATCGGGCTACTCCTGGGATTGCGGTCGCTGGGCCTACGGTCAAGGCGCCATCCCACCTTACGCGGCGATGCGTCGGGTGACCCAAGCCCCCTGTGCCACCCGTTCCGGTGCCCGGTTGGTCGGCTTGGCTGGGGCGCATGATGGCCGCAGTCGCCATCGCGCGGCCCGACCACACCCCCCGTGCGGGAGTCCCAGTCCGAGATCCCAACTGGATCCGGACAGCGCACGAGGCGGTAGCCGTGAAGTGGACTCTCCACTCAGGGCCTACCGCCCCGTGCTTCCCCCCGGTTTGGTTCCCCCGCGCGTGGCTCGGACCGTAGTCGCGATGACGCTGCGTGGTTAAAGACTCACACTGCGCTTAGGGCATGTCAAGTCAATCCGTAAAAAAGCCAAATCTCCTGGCGATTGCCGCGAATTTCCTCCCTCGCTGGGAGAGCGTGACCGTTTCCGAAGCGACCGTAGCGACCGTTTCCGAAGCAGCGAGAAGTCGCTAGTCGGGGGTGTGGGCCTGGAACAGGATGGCCGTGCCGCTGGCGCGTACCGCACCGTCCGTGGCCGGCACGAACGCGGCCTCACCGGCGCTGAGCTCGACGGCACAGGACTCCGCGCGCAGGGCCGCCCGTCCATCCAGGCACAGCACGATGCGGGGCCCGCCGCCCGGCAACCCGACGTGGCCGTAGCCCTGCTCGGCCGCCTCGGTCAGATCGGCCCGGCACAGGCTGAACTCCACCGCCGGCACCGGCCAGGTGCACAGGCCCGGGCCGAGGGAGACCGGACGCCGGACCGGATCATCGAGCACGTCGTAGCGCAGGATCTGCAGCAGCCCGGGGACGTCGAGGTGCTTGGGCGACAGGCCACCGCGCAGCACATTGTCGCTCGCGGCCATGATCTCCACGCCCACACCGCACAGGTACGCGTGCAGGTTGCCGGCCGGCATCCACACCGCCTCGCCCGGCTGCAACCGCACGTGGTTGAGCAGCAGCGCGAGCACCACGCCCGTGTCGTCCGGATAGCGGCGGGCCAGCTCCGCGGGGAGCCCACCGGCCCGGGCCACCGCCGCCACCAGCTGCGGTCGCTGGTCCGCCGGCGACGACATCAGCCACTCGACCGCGCCACGCAACCGGTCGGCGGTCGAGCCGGCCCGCAGGGCCGCAATGACCGGGGCGAGTGCCGGCACGTCGAGCGATTCCAGCCGGCTCGCCGACACCTCGGGCGCCCGGAAGCCGCAGAGCGCCTCGAAGTTGTCCACTGCGACCAGCAGCTCGGGCTTGTGGTACGGGTCGACGTAGCTGCGCACCGGATCGTCGCGAGCCAACCCGGCCGCCTCCTCGGCGGCGAAGCCGGTGGCGGCCTGGTCGGCGTCCGGGTGGGCCTGCAGCGAGAGCGGCTCGGCGGCGGCGAGCAGCTTGAGCAGGTACGGCAGGCGTACCCCGAACCGGCCCAGCACGTCCGCGCCGAGCAGGCCGACCGGATCGGCCTCGATCGCCTCGCCCAGGGACACCGGGCCCAGCCGCGACGGCGCGGCCGGGTGGGCGCCCAGCCACAGCTCGGCCTCCGGGTGTGCCGACGGTGCCGGCCGGCCCTGGATCGTCGCGATCGCCGTCCGCGAGCCCCAGGCGTACTTCAGGATCGGGTTGGACAGCCGATTCACGGCGCCGGCGATCCAGGCCGGTATATGTCCGGCTCCACGTAGATGACCCGGGCGATCGGGACGGCCGCCCGGATGCGCGACTCGGCGCTGTCGATGGCGTGGGCGACCTCGCCGGCGTGGGCCTCGCGGGGCACCGCCACCTTCACCGCCACGAGCAGCTCCTCCGGCCCGAGGTGCAGCGTTCGCATGTGGATGATCCGCTCGACCCCGGGCGCGGCGGTGACCGCCTGCTCGATCCGCACGACCTGGTCGGCGGTGGCCGATTCGCCGATGAGCAGGCTCTTCATCTCCACCGCGAGCACGATCGCGACGGTGACCAGGAGCACGCCGATGGCGACCGTGCCCAGACCGTCCCAGATACCGTCGCCAGTGGCCAGGGTCAGGCCCACGCCGGCCAGCGCGAACACCAACCCGACCAGGGCGGCGAGGTCCTCCAGCAGCACCACGGGCAGCTCCGGCACCCGGGCATGCCGGATGAACCCGAACCAGGTGGCCTCGCCGCGCACCCGGTTGGTTTCCCGGATGGCGGTGCGGAAGGAGAGGCTTTCCAGCACGATCGCCACCAGCAACACCGCGACCGGGACCCACTGCCACTCGGTGATCGGGGTCGGGTGGCTCAGCTTGTGGTAGCCCTCGTACAGGGCGAAGACCCCACCCACGCTGAAGAGCACGACCGAGACGATGAACGCATAGATATAGCGCTCGCGCCCGTAGCCGAACGGATGCTTGGGCGTCGCGCCGCGCTTGGCCCGCCGGCCCCCGATGAGCAGGAGCGCCTGATTGCCCGAGTCGGCCACCGAGTGGATCGACTCGGCCAGCATCGACGATGAGCCGGTGAGCGCGAACGCGACGAACTTTGTCAGGGCGATGCCGAGGTTGGCGACGAGCGCCGCCACCACCGCTCTGGTGCCACTGGCCGCGCTCATCGCTGGGTGAACTCCTTCATCTCATCCACGGCGGGCACCGCGGTGGGGTCAAGGCCGTGGGCCAGGGCGAGGTAGACCGAGGCGAAGTCGGGCACCGCGATGAGCGAGGCGAGCCGTTCCAGCGCGGAGCCACCCTCGGCCTGCAGCGCCGAGCAGCGTACACCGCGGCGCGCGGCGAGGTCCTCGACCGCGTTGGCCCTTCGGATCTCCACCGCGGCCGGTTCGCCGACGGTCCGTTCGTCGTCGTCGGCGAGGCCGCCGTCACGCAGCAGCAGCAGCCGTAGCCGGGTCGGTTCGGGATGGTCACCCGGGTCGGCGAAGATGTCCCGCTCGCCCTCGGCCAGCCCACCGTAGACACCGTCGAGGAGGCCGACCCGGCCCCGGCCCGCCTCCCCCAGCGATCCGGCCACGACCGGGTAGCGCGCGTTCGCCGAGAGCATGTCGCCGACCCGG
>JBLNGJ010000446.1:0-3983 GCA_050264675.1 Micromonosporaceae bacterium | reverse complement strand
GCGCCGCCTGGCCGTGCTGGCACCGGCCTACCTCGGCCAGCGACTGCGGCTGACCGCGGTCGAGCTGGCCCCACCGCCGGACGACCTCCCCGAGGCCGTGCTCTGGCAGGCCGAGCTGCCGGTGCCGGCGAGCCGGTCCGGGCTGGTCATCGCGACCGAATGGCTGGACAACGTGCCGCTGGACATCGCGACGGTCGACGAGGGGGGTGCGCTGCGCTACCTGCTCGTCGACCCGGAGACCGGGACCGAGCACCTCGGCGAGCCGGTCGCAGCCGAGGACGCGGAGTGGGCGGCCCGCTGGTGGGGCGGCCCGCAGCCGGCCCCGGGTCTACGGGTGGAGCTCGGTGGCCCCCGCGACGCCGCCTGGGCCCGCGCGGTCGGCGTGCTCCAGGCCGGCCTCGCCATCACCGTCGACTATGGACATCTGTGGTACGCGCGGCCGGTGCTCGGCAGCCTGGCCAGCTACGCCGACGGGCGAGCCGTGTCGCCGATCCCCGACGGTACGCGGGACCTGACCGTCCACGTGGCCATGGACGCCGTGTGCGCCGCCGGCGAGGCGGTCGCCGGCCGGCCGGCGGTGCTGACCACCCAGCGGGACGCGCTGCACGCGCTCGGGTTCGATGGCACCCGGCCACCGCTCAGCCTCGCTTCCACCGACCCGGCCGGCTACCTGCGGGCCCTCTCGGCCGCCACCCAGGCGGCCGAGCTGACCGATGTGGAGGGACTCGGCGGGCATTACTGGCTGATCCAGCCGGTCGGCATCGACCTCACCGCGCTGCCGGCCGGGCTGCGGGCCTGACCGCCGGCCGGGACGTGGCACGATGACCGGCATGACCGACGACGCGCTCTCCTCAGCGGAGGAGACAGCATGACCGACGCAGCGCTGCAGGAGATCACGGTTGGCACCGGCACGGGTCTGGAGACCGCCGACATGGTGCTCAACATCGGCCCTCAACACCCCTCCACGCACGGGGTGCTGCGGCTGCGCCTGGTCCTCGACGGTGAGCGGGTGATCTCGGCCGAGCCGATCATCGGCTACATGCACCGGGGCGCCGAGAAGCTCTTCGAGGTGCGCGACTACCGGCAGATCCTCGTGCTGGCCAACCGGCACGACTGGCTCTCGGCGTTCGCCAACGAGCTCGGGGTCGCGCTCGCGGTCGAGCGGCTGATGGGCCTCGAGGTGCCCGAGCGGGCGGTCTGGCTGCGTACCGCGCTGGCCGAACTGAACCGGGTGCTCAACCACCTGATGTTCCTCGGTTCGTACCCGCTGGAGATCGGCGCGATCACGCCGATCTTCTACGCGTTCCGGGAGCGGGAGACCATTCAGACGGTCATGGAAGAGGTCTCCGGCGGCCGGATGCACTACATGTTCAACCGGGTCGGTGGGCTCAAGGAGGAGGTGCCGGCCGGGTGGACCACGCGGGCGCGGCAGGCGATCGGCGAGGTACGCCGCCGGCTGCCCGACCTCGACCACCTGATCCGTCGCAACGACATCTTCCTGGCCCGCACGGTCGGCGTCGGCGTGCTGCCGGCGGCGGCGGCGGCCGCGTACGGCGCCTCCGGCCCGGTCGCCCGGGCCAGTGGGCTCGACTTCGACCTGCGCCGCGACGAGCCGTACCTCGCCTACGGCGAGCTGTCGGTGCCGGTCGTCACCCGTACCACCGGAGACTGTCATGCCCGGTTCGAGTGCCTGCTCGACCAGGCCTACGTCTCACTCGACCTGGCCGAGCAGTGTCTGACCCACGTGGATCGGATCAGCGGGCCGGTCAACGTCAGGCTGCCCAAGGTGGTCAAGGCACCGGAGGGCCACACCTACGCCTGGACCGAGAATCCGCTCGGGATCAACGGCTACTACCTGGTCTCCCGGGGCGAGAAGACGCCGTGGCGGATGAAGCTGCGCACGGCCTCCTACGCCAACGTCCAGGCGCTGGCCACCCTGCTGCCGGGCTGCCTGGTGCCGGACCTGATCGCGATCCTCGGCTCGATGTTCTTCGTGGTCGGCGACGTCGACAAGTAGCCCGCCGGCCAGCTAACGCGACCCGTGCTCGTACTCCCGGGACGCACCCTCGACGTATGGCCGGGCGGACTCTCCCGGCGCCGGCGGCAGCGCGGGCCGGCGCAAGCTGCGAAACGTGGCCTCCCAGTCCGCGTCGTCCTCATCGGAGTGCGGATCGCCGCGTAGCTCGGCCCAACGGTCCTCGATGTGGACCTCGCGCCGGCGCCCATCGCTGCGCATCGACGAGCGTCGTTCACGCATACGCACCTGCCGACCGCCACCGTCGTCATCGTCGCGGATCGAGGTCCAGCGATCTCCCGACGAGCCGCCCTCCCACTGATCGTCCTCGTCGAGGTCTCGGCGGCGGGCCCCCCGCGACCGGCGCACCTCGGGCCGGTCGTCGTCATCGTCACGCAGCCGCCGCGGTTCCGGCCGGTCATCGTCGCGCGAGCGGCGCGCCTCGTACCGGTCATCGTCGCGCGAGCGGCGCGCCTCGTACCGGTCGTCGTCATCGCGTGAACGCCGGCGCCGCGGCCGGTCATCGTAGTCATCGTCGTCATCGCGGTGGCGGTCCCGGCCACGCTCGCGGCCTCGCTCGAGCTCCGGCCGGTCGGTGCGGACGCCGGCCGCTTGCGAGCCGTACACCGTGCCCCGCTCCTCGAGGTCGGCGTCGACGGTCGTGGTGCGTCGGGTCACGTGTACCGTCTCGGTCCGGTGCACCACCCCCGGCCCGCCCGGCCCGCCCGCCCCGGTCGGCGCGGGCGGCGGTTCGGTCAGCGCCTCGTCGAGGGTGAACCGCAGCGTCTCCACCGTCTCGGCGAGCACGGCGAGTTTGTCCCGCAGGGCGTGGTAGGTGTTGCGGGAGGCGGTGGTGACATCGGCCCGCATGTCCGCCCGGAGCTGGTCGAGCTGGTCGAAGACGAAGTGCTCCAGGTCGATCCGGACCACCTCGGCCTCGCGGCGCAGCGTGATCGAGACACCGATCGCGACCGTGCTGAGCAGACCGAAGACCACGGCCACCCGCAGCGACCCGGTGCCCTGACCGACCATGACGATGAGCAGGGTGAGCGGGACGAGCCCCACTCCACCCCAGAAGAGCATTGCGAGCAACCGCGCACGGCGCACGTCCTGCGCTTGCGAGGCCGGCATGGCAAGCAGGCTACCGAGCCCCGGTCGCCGGCGAAAGGTAGGGCTGCGCACAACGCGGCGATTCGTCCGTGAGTGCCCCCATCGTGGCAGGCACCCACGGCCGGCAACGAGTTGCGGATCAGGCTCCGGCGGCGCCGCTCCGGCTGGTCAGACCGGCGGTGAGGCCCACGATCCAACCGACGAACAGGCCGTAGACCGAGGCGGCGGCGGCCGAGTTGAGGGCGTTGTAGAGCGAGGCCTGGGTCATCATGAAGGCCGTGATGAGCGCCGCCAGAGCGGCTCCGACGATGACCGAGAACCAGCCGAGGATGAAGCCACCCGGGCCGCCGACGACCGAACCTGCGGCCATGCCCAGCAGCGCCGCCACGAAGACGACGAGCAGCATTGCCCGCAGGTCGAGGGCGAAGACGTCCCGTGAGGCGTTGCCACCCGAGGTGGCGAACCAACGCGGCCAGGCCAGGGTCCGCAGGAACAGATCCCAGGCGTTGGCCCCCGGGGCGTGCTTGGTGACCCATTCGGCGTAAGCCTGGTTGCCGAAGGCCAACACCAGCACGAGGATGGCGATGACGCCGGCGCCCGTCGCGGTGCGGGCGCGCGTGATGACGGGGGACATGGCGCGGCGTTACCCGATTACGGCGATGGGTAAACGGAGACGGACGGTCAACGCCGCTCGGCGCCACCCCAGGCGTCATCGGCCCACAGGCCACCGGTCGCCGTGCGGGCCGCCGTCCACCCGTTGGAACCCAACTGATGCGACGTCTTCGGCCACTCGTCTTCCTCGTCCTCCTCGTCGCCCTGCGGCGGCCGGCCGAACCGCCCGACCAGCCGGGTCATCACC
>JBLNGJ010000445.1:0-3541 GCA_050264675.1 Micromonosporaceae bacterium | reverse complement strand
AGGATGCCCGGCAGGTAGAAGTCCTTCGGGCTGCCGGTGCGCCAGGCGATCATGGCGCCGAGGGCGATGCCGAACAGGCCGTTGACCGCGTGCCGGATGGTGTCCCGGCGGGATAACCGGTACGCCGCGATGAGCAGCGCGGTTACCACCGCGATCACCAGCCCCGGCCGGAGCGACCAGAACGTGTTCCCGATCACGAACGCGATGACCGGAACGCTCGACTCGATCATTCCGCGGACGCCGCCGAGCTGGGTCGCCACCTGCTCGGAGAAGGTCGGGTACGCCTCATCGGGCGTAGCCGTGGCCGGGGTGCGGTCGGGCTGTGGTGTCACGGTGAGTCCAGCTCGTAGTAGGGGTTGTAGATCACCTTGCGGCCGTCGCGGACGGCGACCCGGCCCCGCGCGGTCAACGCCCGGCCCGGCTCGATCCCGGCGATGTGCCGGCGGCCCAGAAAGACCAGCGTCACCACGTCGGTTCCGTCGTAGAGGTCCGCCTCGAGCGTGGGCAGGTTCGTGCGCGGGGTGTAGACGACGGTACGCAGCCGGCCGGTCACGCTGACCTGCTGGCCCCGGCGGGCCTCGCCCGCTGGTGTGCACCCCGAGGCCACCGTCTCCCGGCGCAGCTCCTCCGCGTCCAGCTCGGCCTCGGTGGCGGTCAGGCGCTGGATCAGCCGCCGCAACGCCGACGGCTTCTCCTCGGCGGCGTCGGGCGGTGGCGCCGGCTCGGTCGACATCACGGCCGCCGGCCGGTCCGCGGGCGACGCTGACCGCGGCTGGGCGCCGAGCCGTTCACCCCGGCCGGGCTCTCCGGCACCGCATCGGGCACGGCCGCCTGGCCGGTGGCCTTCATCTGCTCGGCCGCCGCGGGCGGAAGCCGCAGCGGCAGCGCCTCGCGCACCGGCATCGCCTGAGTTCCCCGGTCGACCACCAGCCCGCAGAGGACCTCGCGCAGGGTGGCGGCCCGGGCCGGGTCGACCGCGGCCGGACCCTGGTAGGTGGCCCGGACGAACCAGCGCGGGCCGTCCACGCCGACGAACCGTACCTGGGTCGGACCGTCCGCGCTGCGCACCTTGGCCCGCAGCTCGACCCCGTACTCGCCCTCGATCTCCTCGGGACGGGCACCCTCGCGGCCGAGCGCGGCGCGCAGCTCGGCCCGCACCTCGTCCCAGATGCCCTCGGTGCGCGGCGCGGCGAAGACACCGAGCTCCAGGGCGCTGTCGCCGTGCACCAGGACCACCTGCTGCACCTCACCCTCGGGGCCCGCCTGCATCCGGATCTCGATGCCGGAGATGGCGGGGATGCGCAGAGCGCCGAGATCGAACCGCTCCAGCCCGTCGTCGGGGGCCTCGCTCACGTCGTACGGGCCCTGGCTGGCGCCGGCGGGCGGGGCGTCGTCGAGATCGACCTCGTTGTCGTCGCGGTCATCCTCGCGCGGCTCGGCCCGCCGGCCGCGGGTATGGCGTCCACGGTGACCGCGGCCCTCGTCGTCGGGGCGTACGTGCCGGCCCCCGCTCCCGCGGTCTCGGGAGAAGATCACTATGTCACCCTTTCCGGAGCGGCCAGGAGGCCGCGCGGGAGCCCGAAAGCTCCTCGACAAGGTGGAAGTCTGCCCGCTCCCCCCGTTCCCCGACAAGCTGCGCGATCCGATCACCCAGGCGATCACCCGGTGGGCCACCCGGGCGCAGCGTGGTCGATCATGGGCCTGAGGTCCGGTTGGCGAGATCGCGGCGCACCTCGTCGGCCAGGCTCAGGGTGGCCCGCCGGTTGAGGTACGCGGCCACCGCCGCCCCGGTGAGCAACGGTCCGAGCGTGGTCAGGTTGCGGCCGAACCGGCGCATCAGGCGGTCGCGTAGCTCGAACCGGGCGGCGGTGCCCAGAGCGGCCGCGAGCCCCCGGCCGGGCACCATCAGGCTCACCCCGCGCCGCCCGGCCCAGGCCTGCACCAGGCTGATCGCGCGCTGGGTGCCGTTGCCGGGCACCGGCTGCCCCACGAGCTCCTGCAGTTCCCCGATCAGCTTGACCTCGACCGCCACCACCGCCACCGTCTCCGCGGCGAGCAGCACCGGCGCGGTGAAAAGCGCGGGTGGCGCAACCCACTCGATGGCAGCCACCCCGCCGCCGACGGCACCGATGCCCGCGGTGGTGCGGGCGGCGGTGCGCACGAGCCGCTCCGAGATCTCCTGGTCGGTGAGGCCGGGATGGTGCCCGCGCAGCGTCTCCAGGCTGCGCAGCGGGATCCGCGGTGCCACGTCGACGATGGTGTCGGCGAGCCAGTTCATCGCGGCCCGGGGCCGGAACAGGTCGGTGAAACCCCGCTCGCGGAGGCTGGCGGCGAGGCGGGCGAGCAGATTGCGCCGTTCAGCGAGGGGGAGGTCGGATTCGGTGAGGCGGGCGACGGCCTGGCCGAACGAGTCGGGGCCGGAGACAGAAGCGCCCGACGGGTCGTCGGGCAGCTGATGTGCGTGCGTCATCGCAGTCGCCTTCCGCCGCGCGGGCGCCTCTCGGCCGTGCACCGATTGTGGCGTACCCGCGCACAGGCCGGCACAACCGCCGGGCGTCACCGCCCGGCAGAGGCTAGGCGCATTCGCGGCAGACGAGCTCTCCGTTGCGCTCGTACGCCAGTTGGCTGCGATGGTGCACGAGGAAGCACCGCGAGCAGCGGAACTCGTCAGACTGCATCGGCAGCACCTTGACGGTCAGCTCCTCGTCGGCGAGGTCGGCGCCGGGAAGTTCGAAATTCTCAGCAACGTCCGCGTCATCCACGTCCACGCTGCCCGACTGGGCGTCGATGCGGCGTGACTTCAGCTCCTCCAGGCTGTCCTCACCGAGGTCGACCTCGTCACGCCGGGGCGCGTCGTAGTCGGTCGCCATCCGTAGTCACACTCCCATGTATGTGTTCGCGCCCGGTGTAACGCCGGGCGCCGGTATTTCCTGCCCGCGCCGACATCGGACTCACATACCCGCGAGTCGGCCGCGGTACCCTACCGTTCCCATCCGGAAGTTGTACGCACGCGCTCGCAGAAATGTTCCCGATGTGACCCAGGCGACACAAAGGTAGGGGTGGCGCTCGTCCGATCACGGTCGGCGCGCCGACGGACGATCGACATTCCGCCCGGCCACGCCGGTCAGGCGATAACCTCGGACCGACCCTTCGCCCGCCGACTCCCGAGCCGCCCCGAGTCACCGCCCACTCCGCCGACGGGGAGTACCGCATCATGACGTTCGCGAGGATACGCGCTCTCGTATTCGTGGCGGTCCTGTTCGTCACCGCTGGTCTCTCGGTGATTTTCGCGATGGTGCGCGACAACCAGACCGCGCCGATCGTCGCCCCGCAGTGCCCGGCTGGAGCCGTGCCGGCCAACATCCGTCCGCCGGAACGCCGCGACGTAAAGATCAACGTCTACAACGGTACCCCGGCGGTGGGCCTGGCGACCAAGATCGGCGAAGAGTTCAAGAACCGGGAGTTCATCGTCGGCAAGATGGAGAACGCCCCCGGCAACAAGATCTATGACGAGGTTGCGGTCATCCGGTACGGGCCTAAG
>JBLNGJ010000444.1:0-10466 GCA_050264675.1 Micromonosporaceae bacterium | reverse complement strand
GCCGCCCGCTGCCCCCGGGGGGGGGGCCCCCCCCCCCCCCCCGGGGCCCGGGGGCCCCCGCCCCCGGCGCCCCCCCCCGGCGCCCCGACCCGCCGCGCCCGGATCGCCGGCGCCCGCAGGGCCAACGCCGGGCTGCAGCCGCAGCGTGACCGAGCGCACGTTCAGCGCCGACGAGAGAAGGTCGCCTGGGTAGGCCCGCAGCTCACCGCTCACACTCGTCGACGGCACCGGCGGGTCGAGCAGGCGTACGCGGTCGCCGCGGGCGGTGATCTCGCGCCAGCCGACCCGGTCGGGCAGGTAGCGGTTGGTGACCGTCAGCGTCGCGGGCTTGGCCAAGGACGCGGGCTGGGCCAAGGACGCGGGCCTGGCCAAGGACGCGGGGGCGCGGAGAGCGCACTCGAGCCGGCTGGTGGTCAACCCGCCCACTCCCGGCGCGTAGGTCAGCGTCGCTGCCCATACCGTCCACTCCAGACGTTCGCCGTCGACCTGCGCCGGGAGCGCGGCGGCGAGATCGTGGCAGGTGCGCCGGGCGTACCCGGACCGTTCGGCGTCAGTGGCCGTGCCGTCATCATCGGCATCCACAGTGGAGTAGTTCTGCACGGTCGGGATCTCGGCGGCGTCCACGACGGCGGTCGCGTCGACCCGGTCGGGGCGCAGGGTGAGCCCCAGATACTGATTGACCGAGAAGTTGCCCAACGGGTGCGCGGCCGCCGGCGAGGGCGGCGCCAGAAGAACGGCGGCCAGCGCGGCCGTGAGCGCGGCCGGTGCGGCGACCAGGACGGCGGTGCGAGGCCTCATGACGATGCCAATCCGGCCAGAGCCCGACGCGCCAGTGGCGCGCCGAGCGGCGAGAAGTACGGGTTGAGCGCGAGCGCCTGGCTCAGATGAGCCCGGGCCGCGGCCCGGTCGCCGAGCGTGAGCTCGATCAGGCCCAGATGGTAGGCGTAGCCGGCGGATCGGGTCCCCGACCCGACCGCGCGCCGGGCGTACCCGAGTGCCTCGGCGTCGCGTCCGGCCAGGTGCAGAGCCCAGCCCAGCGCGTCGGCGACGTCGGCGTGCTGGCGGCGCGCCCACTCGGCCTGCGCGGCCCGCAGCGCCTCCGCCGGCCGGTTGGTCGCTTCACCGAGGGCCGCTCCGGCCAGGCCGTCGACGCCACCGTTGGCGGTGAGCAGCTCGTAGGCCGTCCGGGCCAGCTGCACCTCGGTCGCGGCCGCCCGGTCGCGCCCGGCCAGGCGGAGCAGCTCGGCGTACTCGAGCAGATAGGCCGGCGTCGGGGCCTGCCGGGTCAGCTCGGCGTAGCCGGCCAGCGCGCCGGGCAGGTTGCCGAGGGCGGCGGCGACCCGGGCCCGACCGCGGCGCAGCGGCACCGACGACGGGTCGGCGGTCAGTCCGGCCCGGTACTCGCGCTCGGCGCCGGCGAGGTCACCCGCGTTGAAGGCGAGGTCGCCCAGTTGGGTGCGGCAGAACGCCACATCGGCGGGGTCGAGCGCGTTGGCGAGGGCCTGGCGCATCAGCTCGTCGGCCGCCGCGAGCTGACCGCGCTGCTCCAGGTCGTAGGAGGCCCGGGCGTACGCGGACAGGCCCGGCCGCAGATCCAGCAGGCGCTGCACCGCCGTGGTGGCCGCGGCCACGTGGCCCAGCTGGGTCTCCGCGTCAGCCAGCACCGCGAACGCGTCGGCGTCGAACGCGTTCACCGCGACGGCGGCCTGGGCGTCGCGGCGAGCGGCGCCAAAGTCGTGCCGGGCGTTGGCCAGTGCCGCCCGGGCCACGAGGGCCTCGGCGTTGCCGTGCGGGCGCAGGGCGAGTGAGCGCGCCACCGCGCCATCGGCCTTCGGGTAGTAGGTCGGGTCGGCGCTGACCCGGGCTCGCTCCACATAGGCCAGACCGAGGCCGGCCCAGGCCATCCAGTCTCCCGGCACCCGGCGCAGATGTTCCTGGGTACGGGTGATGGATGCGGCCAGCCGGTCGGCCGGTTCGCCGTCGAACGTACGCAGGTGCCCGACCGGTGCCGGTGGCGCGACGACCGCACCGGCGCCGAACAGCGCGACCACGGCGAGCACGACAACGGCCGTGCGCCCGGCGAGCAACCGGTGCATGGCTACCTCCACCAGAGCGTCGGGTGGGGGCGCGCCGGGCGGCGCGCCCCCACGTGAGCTACATCTGTGCGCTCGGTTCGGAACCGGCCACCTCGACCGGGCGGCGGCGACGCCACCAGCCGACGAAGACCACCGTGCCGAGTCCGAGCACCGCGGCCGTGCCGACGGCCATCATCACCGGGCCGCCATACCCGTTCGCCCCCGCGGCCGTGGGTGAGGTGGTGGGGCCGGGGCTCGTCGCCGGCGGGGCTGCGCCGCCCGAGCCGGCCCGCGTGTTCACCGCCGAGCCGCTGGGCAGCGCGACGTACGGGAAGACCGAGCCGAACGCCGCATCGTTGGCGTCGACCTTGTCGCCGGCCGCGATCGCGTCCACCAGCTTGCCGGTCAGCGCCGCCCCCTCGACCGCCTGCAGCGCGATGTCGACGACGTCGTCGGTGAGCCGGCGTCCGTTCGGGAAACCCTGCAGGTCGCCGGCGAGCACACCGAGCCGGTTCGGGTTCGCGGTCACCGGGACGGTGAGGTTTAGCCGCAGCATCTCGGCCGGGGTGAACCGCCTCGGGTCCACATCGGCGTTGTTCAGCTGCGAGTTGAGGTCGGCCTTGATGGGCCCGTTCGCCTTGGTGGTGATGCCGGTCAGGAAGATCTCCACCAGGTCGTTGCGCGGCGCCGCCGGGGCCGGCAGCTTGTAGATGGCCTCGATGAGCTTCGGCACCTCCGGGTCGGTGACCCGGGCCACGATGGCCGGGTTCTTCGCGTCCTGGTCGGGCCGGGAGGCGTTGAACGCGTCCTTCAGCCCGGCCGGCACGACCACCTCGTTGACCAGCGGGTTGCCCAGCCGGGAGACCTGGACCGAACCGCCCTGGGCCTCGCTGCCCGGTGAGCCGGTGATCCGCACGCGCGGACGCTCGGTGGTGGTCCACACGCCGATGACCGGGTTGCGGGTGGCGTCGGCGGCCAGGGCAACGTCCTTGAACGGCACCTGCAGCGCGATGGTGTTCACGTTGTAGCCGGCCAAGGTGTCGTGCCCGGTCTCGCTCAGGTCGCCGCCGTAGAGCAGGTCGAAGACGCGCAGGTCGAGGAAGAACGGGTCCTCGGCCTGGCCGGCGAAGCCCTTCCAGCCACCCGGGAAGGTGATGGTGGCCTCGTCCCGAAGCGCCTGGTAATTGGGCATCGACGCGGCGCCGACGCGGGAGGGCGCCACGGGTGCGCCGGTGATGCGCGTCTTGAACGGTTCGCCGTTGAAGGAGGACTCCAGTGTGTAGGTCTGGCGGAACAACAGGTTCTCGTCATCGAGCGAGGTGACTGGCCCGTTGTTGTAGAGGAACGTGCTGTTGCCGCGCTTGTCGACGTTCTGGAAGCGCCACCGGAACACCGCGTCGGCCAGCGCGTCGCCGTTGTTGTCGACGTTGATGACGTAGGTCGCGTCGGTGGCGAACGGGTAGAAGTTCGGCCCGCCCACCGGCTCCTCGAACGGGATCCAGTTCGCCACGAACGTGACGTAGCCGGGCCGCTCGGGGCTGACGAACGCGTACAGGTCGGTGTTGTCTACGGCCGGGTCGGCCGCGACGAGCGGGGCCTCCCGGTGGCTCGAGGCGGTCGCGGTGCGCGGCCCGAACCCGTAGGTGGCGCAGGCCAGCACCGCGCCGGCCGCGACGAGCAGCGCCAGGCTGCGCCGTCGGGCAATGCGGTTGGGTCTCATGGTTTCTCCTCCGCTCGCGGCGCGGTGCCCGGGATCTCGCCCGCGCGCCGGAGGCCCGGCGCGGCGCCGTCAGGAGGTGTTCGGTGGCTGGGTCCTCGCGGGTGCCTGGTCGTCGGATTCATCTCAACGGCCCATCCAGATCGGCTTCGACGCCGAACACACCCCTGCGCCGAACACACCCTGGGCCGACCCACGCCCGCGGCCAGACCGTCACCGGGCGGCCGCCCCTGCCCGTCGCCGGAGTCGCTTTCTACACTGATCTCGACGCTCGGAGGGTGGCCATGGGCGAAGAGGTGGAACGCCGGGTATTTACCCGGGCCGACCGCGCCACGTACCGACAGAAGGTGCGTCGCTGTCTCGACGTGTTCGCGCAGATGCTGCGGGAGTCGCGGTTCGACTTCGACCGCCCGCTGACCGGACTGGAGATCGAGCTCAACCTCGTCGACGACCGGGCCGAGCCGGCGATGCGCAACGCCGAGGCACTGGAGGCGATCGCCGATCCGGACTACCAGACCGAGCTGGGCCAGTTCAACATCGAGGTGAACATCGCGCCGCGCGAGCTCGCCGGCGACGGTGTGACCGCGTTCGAGGACCAGGTCCGGGCCAGCCTGAATGCGGCCGACGCCAAGGCCCGCTCGGTCGGCGCGCACATGGTGATGATCGGCATCCTGCCCACACTGCGTGGTGAGCACCTCACCCTCGAGTCGCTCTCGGTCAACCCCCGTTACGCGCTGCTCAACGAGCAGATCTTCGCCGCCCGCGGTGAGGATCTCGCCATCAGCATCACCGGCGACGAGCGTCTGGACATCACCGCCGACACCGTGGCTCCAGAGGCGGCCTGCACGAGCACCCAGTTCCACCTGCAGGTCAGTCCGGCCCAGTTCCCCGAGTACTGGAACGCGGCCCAGTGCGTGGCCGGCATCCAGGTCGCGCTCGGCGCGAACTCGCCGTTCCTGCTCGGCCGGCGGCTGTGGCAGGAGACCCGCATCCCGCTCTTCGAGCAGGCCACCGACACCCGGCCGGAGGAGATCAAGGCGCAGGGGGTGCGGCCGCGGGTCTGGTTCGGCGAACGCTGGATCACCTCGGTCTTCGACCTTTTCGAAGAGAACGTGCGCTACTTCCCGGCCCTGCTGCCCATTTGCGAGGACGACGATCCGGTCGCCGTGCTGGCCGCCGGCCAGACTCCGCGCCTGGGCGAGCTGCGCCTGCACAACGGCACCATCTACCGATGGAACCGGCCGGTCTACGACGTGGTCGACGGCCGTCCGCACCTGCGGGTGGAGAACCGGGTGCTGCCCGCTGGACCGACGGTGGTGGACCTCATCGCCAACGGCGCGTTCTACTTCGGACTTGTCCGCACCCTGGCCGAAGCCGAACGTCCAGTGTGGTCACAGATGTCGTTCAGCGCGGCCGAAGAGAACTTCCACCGCGGTGCCTGCGACGGCATCAACGCGCAGCTGTTCTGGCCCGGCCTGGGTTACCTGCCGGCGACCGAACTGGTGCTGCGACGGCTGCTGCCGATGGCGTATGAAGGGCTGGATCGCTGGGACGTCGACCCGGCCGAGCGCGACCGGCTCCTCGGTGTCATCGAGCAGCGGTGCCTGACCCACCGCAACGGCGCCACCTGGCAGGTGGAGACCCTGCAGGAACTGGAGCGGCGCAACCTCGACCGCGACGAGGCGCTGCGGGAGGTGCTGCGCCGGTACATGGAGCACATGCACACCAACGTGCCGGTGCATGCGTGGCCGGACGTTTAGGGTGGAGGGGTCGAGCGAAGGGAGCGCAGCATGTCCGGTCGCGTCGTCCATTTCGAACTTCCTGCCGACGACGTCAAGCGCGCGGGCGAGTTCTACCAAACCGTGTTCGGGTGGGACATCAACCCCGTCCCCGACGTCAACTACGTGCTGGTCGTCACGACGCCCAGTGGTGAGACCGGCCCGACCGAGCCGGGCGCCATCAACGGCGGCATGGCCGAGCGCAGCAGCCCAATCACGGCCCCCGTGATCACGATCGAGGTCGACGAGATCAGCCGGGCGCTCGAGCAGGTCGAGGCGGCCGGCGGCGCGGTGGTGCAGGGCAAGCAGCCGGTCGGAGCGATGGGGTTCACCGCCTACTTCAGCGACACCGAGGGCAACGTCGTCGGGCTCTGGCAGAACGCGCTCTGACCGTCGGGCGGCGCGGCCGGTGGTTGGCCGGCGCCGCCACGCTTCGACCTGCGTCCGTGTGCGCGGTGCGGCACAGTGTCGTCATGGTGATTCCGGTCCATGACGTCAACCCGACCCGGCGCACTCCGTGGGTCACCTACGCCCTCATCGCGGCCAACGTCATCGTCTTTCTGCTGACGCCGGCCGCCCGCACCACCGGCGTGAACGAGATCACCGCGACCCAGGCCTGCCAGCAGGAGGCCTTCTACTATCACTACGCCGCGATCCCGCGCGAGCTGGTCCACAACGAACCGTTGGCGGCCGTGCCGACCGGTGTCGCCGTGCGGACGCCGCAGGGCGCCGGCTGCGTGCTCGGCCCGCGCGACTACGACAAGGTGCCGGCCCTGTCCGTACTCTTCTCGATGTTCCTGCACGGCGGCTGGCTACATCTGCTCGGCAACATGCTCTTTCTGTGGGTCTTCGGCAACAATGTGGAGGACCGCATGGGCCGGCTGGGCTACACGGCTTTCTACCTGTTCTGCGGGTACGCCGCCGCGTACGGGTTCGCTCTGGTCAATGCCGCCGGCACCGTGCCGGTGGTCGGGGCGTCGGGCGCGGTGGCCGGGGTGCTCGGCGCCTATCTGGCCCTCTGGCCGCGCGTGCGGGTCTGGAGCCTGGTGCCGGTGCTCTTCTTCCTGCCGCTGCGACTACCGGTATGGCTCGTGCTCGGCATGTGGTTTGTGATGCAGTGGCTCTACTCGGTGGGCATCGCGGTCTCCGAGGCCGGCGCGGTCGCCTACCTGGCGCACGTGGTCGGCTTCCTGGTCGGCCTGCTCGTGGCGTTGCCGTTGCGTCGCGGTCGGCAGCCCCGCTACGCCGCCTGGCCGACGCCCTAACGGGCGGACCCTTGCCCGGACCCTATACGTCTGTTGTTTCGAGCCCGCTGGTGCGCCCCATTTGTTGGGCCTTCGGCGGCGTGGGGGTGCACGTTCGTACGAATGTCGGGCCATGCCGTCGTACGCATATTCACATGGGTGCCGGGCTCGTTTAGGGTGACGGCTACCCGATTGGCTGCGGTCAGTCCGGCGTCCCCGCACACCCGGTTGGGGCGCCGCCACTCTAGCTGGAGGTTGATAGTGCGAAGAGTTTTCGTCGGTCTTGTCGGGCTTGCGCTGGCCGGGACCAGCGCCGGCCTCGGCTTGACTGCGTTCGCCGCGAATGCCGTTGAAGCGGCCGCGGCGGTGCCGGCGGTTGGCGAGGCCACGCCGTCGGACAGCCTGCCCAACCCGCTCGGCGACAAGCAGAGCGCCCTCCGCGAGCGGGCGGTCAGCGAGGTCATCCACGGCAACCTCACCCCCGAGATGCGCAACGGCAGCAAGGTGGTCAAGGTCGGCACAGCCGCCGGGACCGGCAACGGGAACAAGCCCGAGCAGTACGTCCACCTCGCGCGCGAGACGACCGACCGGATCTTCATCGTGCTCGCCCAGTTCGGCAACACGCGCCACCCGAGCTATCCGGACATCGACATCCAGCCCTCCACGCCCGGCCCGATCACCTGGAATGGTCCGCTGATCAACCAGATCCCCCAGCCGGACCGGTCGCTGGACAACTCGACCGTGTGGCAGCCCAACTACAACAAGGCCCACTTCGAGGACATCTACTTCGGCAGCGGTGAGTCGCTGAAGACCTACTACGAGGCGATGTCCTCGGGTCGCTACAGCGTCGAGGGCACGGTCACCGACTGGACCACGGTCGCTTTCAACCAGGCTCGGTACGGCCGCTCCAACGGCTTCCCCTGCGGCAGCAACGTCTGCAGCAACACCTGGAACCTGATCCGCGACGCGCCTAACAAGTGGTACGCCGACCAGATCGCCGCCGGTCGCTCCGCGGCCAGCATCAAGGCTGAGCTGGAGTCCTTCGACGTCTGGGACCGTTACGACTACGACGGCGACGGCAACTTCAACGAGTCCGACGGCTACGTCGACCACTTCCAGATCGTGCACGCCGGCGGCGACCAGGCCGACGGTGACCCGACCTACGGTGAGGACGCGATCTGGAGCCACCGCTGGTACGCCAACCAGATCTTCAACGGCACCGTCGGCCCGGCGTACAACCCGGTCGGCGGCTTCCAGGTCGGCACCACCGGCATCTGGGTGGCGGACTACACCATCCAGCCCGAAAACGGCGGCCGCAGCGTGTTCTTCCACGAGTACGGCCACGACCTCGGCCTGCCGGATGACTACAACATCATCAGCGGCGGCGACAACAACAACGAGCACTGGACCTTGATGGCCCAGAGCCGGCTCGGTGCGGCGACGGACGGGGGCATCGGCGAGCGTGCCGGCGACCTCGGCGCCTGGAACAAGCTGATGCTCGGCTGGCTCAACTACGAGGCCTTCCTGGCCGGCGACAAGAGGACCGTCGATCTCGGCCCTGAAGAGTACAACTCGAACCGAGCCCAAGCCGCGATCGTGATATTGCCGCAGAAGGCGGTGGTCACCAACTTGGGCGCCCCGGCGAGCGGGTCGTTCCAGTTCTACAGTGGTGACGGCGACGACATGGACAACAGCCTGTCCCGGCAGGTCACCCTGCCGGCCGGGGCGGTGACGCTGTCGTTCAATGCCCGCTGGGACATCGAGGACTGCGGAAGCACGCCGTGTGACTACGCCTACGTCGAGGTGAACAGCGGCTCGGGCTACACGGCCATCCCCGGTTCGATCACCAACGCCGCTGAGGACGACGGTATCGACGGCACCCAAGCCAGCTATGTCAACGCCACGTTCGACCTGTCGGCCTACGCCGGCACCACCGTGGGCCTGCGGTTCCGCTACGCGACCGACGGCGCGGTGGCCGGTAACGACGACACCGTGGCGAACGGCTTCTTCGTCGACGACATCGCCATCACCGGCGGGTTCACCGACGGCGCCGAGGCTGGCCTGGGTTCCTGGGCCGCGGACGGCTTCTCGATCGTCGGGGCGAGCGTGACCCACCACTTCAACCACTACTACATCGCGGGCAACCGGTCCTACGTCTCGTACGACCAGTACCTGCAGACCGGGCCGTACTACTTCGGCTACCTCAACACCCGGCCGGACTTCGTCGACCACTACGCGTACCAGCAGGGCCTGCTCATCTCCTACTGGGACACGTCGTACGGGGACAACGACACGTTCGCCCACCCGGGCAATGGTCGTAACCTCTATATCGACGCCCACCCGGCAATCATGTACCGCACCGACGGCCTGCCCTGGCGTTCCCGGGTCCAGGTCCACGATGCACCGTTCGGCCTGGTCAACGGGCCCTCGTTCTCGTTGCACCAGAACAGCGTGCTGATGCCGATCACGGGTCAGCCGGCCCAGCCGATCTTCGATGACACCGGCACCTACTGGTATGCGGCCCTGCCGAACCACGGGGTCAAGCTGCCTGCGGTCGGCGTCACGGCGCGCGTGCTGGTCCAGAACGGAACGTACATGGTGGTCCGGTTCGAGTGATCCGGTCCACCTAGGACAATTCAGTAACACGGTGCCCGGGGAACGCAAGTTCCCCGGGCACCTCTACGTTGGTCGCGTGACCGCATCCGTGCTCGCGCCGCTGGACGAGATCCGGGACGGGCTGGCCGACCTCTACCGTGACCTGCACGCCCACCCCGAGCTCGCCTTCGCCGAGCACCGCACGGCCGCGGTGATCGCCGAACGGGTCCGGGAGCTGGGCTACGAGGTCACCACCGGCGTGGGCCGCACCGGCGTGGTGGCGGTGCTGCGCAACGGCCCTGGCCCGGTGGTGCTGCTGCGGGCCGACATGGACGCGCTGCCGGTCACCGAGGCCACCGGCCTGCCCTACGCCAGCACCGAACGGGTGCGCGACCGCGACGGCACCGAGGTCGGCGTGATGCACGCGTGCGGCCACGACCTGCACGTCGCCTGGTTGGTGGGCGCGCTCGACCTGCTCGAGCGGGCCCGCGAGCAATGGTCGGGCACGCTGCTCGGGGTGTTCCAGCCGGCCGAGGAGTCCGGGGGTGGGGCCCGGGCGATGGTCGAGGACGGCCTGTTCGACCGGTTCGGCCGGCCCGACGTGGTGCTCGGCCAGCACGTGGTGCCGCAGCCGGCCGGCGCGATCGCCTACCGGCCCGGTCCGGCCATGGCCAGTTCCGACGCGCTCGACATACGGCTGTTCGGCCGGGGCGGGCACGGAGCCCGGCCGGAGACCACAGTGGACCCGGTCGTGATGGCCGCGGCCACCGTGCTCCGCCTGCAGACGGTGGTCGCCCGCGAGGTGGCCGGGGTGGACACCGCGGTGGTCACGGTCGGCGCGATCCACGCCGGCACCAAACACAACATCATTCCGGCCGAGGCGGAGCTGCGCGTGACCGTGCGCGCGTTCACCGAACCGGTGCGCCGCCGCGTGCTCGACGCGGTGGCCCGGATCGTACGGGCCGAGTCGGCCGCCTCGGGCGCGGTGCGCGAGCCGGAGATCACCGCGGTCGGACACTACCCGGTGCTGGTCCACGTCCCGACCGCGAGCGCGCGG
>JBLNGJ010000443.1:0-7800 GCA_050264675.1 Micromonosporaceae bacterium | reverse complement strand
CCGGTCGCCTCGATCGTCGGCCCCGAGCCGTTGAGATGGACGCGACGCTGCACACCGAGCGGGTCGACCGGCGCCGCCGCAAGCTGACCTACCGGGCGCGGGTGCGTGAACTGCCCGATGGCACGATGATCCGTGTCGATGACCTTATCGGGCTCGTCGCGAGCGGCCGGGTGCTGCCCTGGTCGTTCGCGGGGTACGGATCGCCGGTGCCGGCGCCGAAGTCGGCGGTGGTTGAGGTGCTCACTCCGCCGTCGATCGTCGCCGTGATCGCGGCCGGCTATCGGCCGCTCGTGCACCCGACGGCCGCCGTCGACGTGGACCGGCCCGTTGGTTTGCGCGGCCTGTGATGACCGAAAACCCGTCGGGGCGTGACGCCGAAAAGCGGATGCGCGGCCCTGTCGACGCCCGGACGATAGGGCATGCCCTGGCACACGACCAACGACCTCGACCGCTTCCACGCCCGGGCCGGCGCTTTCCTGCGAACCCGGCCGGCCGAGAACACCCTCCTGCTCACGACCCTGGACAACGTACGGGTGCGGGGCGGCCGGTCCTACGGCGACGAGGCGCCGACGTACGGGTGGTGGGAGCTACCGGACGGCACGGTGGGCGGCGCCTACCTGCACACGCCGCCGTATCCGGTTCTGGTGAGCGCGGTGCCCGATCAGGCGATCGCGTCGTTGGTGGACATCGTCGCCGCCATGCGGACGTTCAACGCCGAACAGCGCCTGGCCGAGTCGGTGGCGGCCCATTGGTTGCGCCAACCGGGGGCGCAGGTCGAGCCCGGCCGGCGGCTGCGTCTTTACCGCCTCGAAGGCCTGACCCCGCCGGATCGGGCGGCGCCCGGACGGGCCCGACCGGCCGAGCCGAGCGACCGGCCCTTGCTCATTGCGTGGTACGAGATGTTCGGCGCTGAGCTGGGCGAGCCGGGCCACGACGTGGCCACCGTGGTGGACGAGCGGATCGGCTACGGGGGACTCGTGCTCTGGCAGGACGGTGCCGCAACCGTCTCGATGGCGGGTCGCAACCGGATCCAGGCCGGTACGGTGCGCATCGGCCCGGTGTTCACGCCGGTCGAGTTCCGCGGCCGCGGCTATGCGAGTGCCGTGACCGCCGAGGTGAGCCACCGGGCCCAGCAGTTGGGCGCCGAGGTCGTGCTCTTCACCGACCCGGCCAACCCCACCAGCAACGCCATCTACCAACGGCTCGGCTACCGTCCGATCGAGGACCGCGCCGTGCTCACCCTGCTCACCGATGCGTCCATTGTCGACGGACCTACCGAGCCCGAGACGGCACACTCTGAGCACTGAGCGCGAGCCCGGGAAGCGAGCCCGGCGGTGTCACAGCGTGCGCTATTCGCTGACCCAGGCGAACATCTCGGCGATCGAGTCATCCGGGACCACGTGGCCGCCGGGTAGCTCCCGCGCCTGGACGCCGGGCAGGTACGCGAGCAGCCAGTCGGTGTGGCTGCGCGGACACAGCACGTCGTCCGGGCCGTACCAGACGGTCACCGGCACACCTAGCTGCGCCAGATCGACCCCCCACGGCCGGACCATCGCCAGCACGTCGTCGACCCAGCCGTCGGCGCTGTCGAGCCAGGTCGCCCGCGCCCGTTCGAACCTTCCGGGCGAGTTCTCGGCGAAGATCCGGCGCAGCTCGGCCAGGTCGGACTCGGGCAGGTCGTAGCCCGGCAGGAACTGCGGCTCGTTGGCTTCGATGTTGGCCATCGCCTCCCGACCCAGCCGCTCCACCAGCGGCCGGTACGCGGGCTCGCCACTGAGCGCTGCGGTGAACTCGGTGACGTTTCCGGGCGACATGCCGGCAAACCACGAACCGGACGCCAGCCCGGCCGGACCGTCGGCGCCGTCGGCGGCGTAGGGTGCCGGGCACACCAGGGCGGCGCAGCGGGTCACCCGGTCGGCCAGCCGGACCGCACAGGCCAACGCGTGTGGGCCGCCGCCCGACCCACCGCAGGTGCCGAACCGGCCCCAGCCCTGCGCATCGGCGAGTCGGGCCACATCGTCGGCCGCGTCAGCGATCGAACGGTTCACGTGCCGGCTCGAGCCGCCGTACCCGGGTCGGTCGTAGCACAGGACCCGAGCGCCGGAGCGGGCCGCAAGGTTGACCACCCGCGCCGGCCAGAGTCGGGTTCCCGGCGTGCCATGGTGATCGATGACTGGCCGGCCGTCCTCCGGCCCGTACAGGCAGTACCGCAACACCCGCCCGTCGGGTGTCGAAAGTTCGCGACTGAGCGGCGGTGTCCAGCTGGCGGCGTCGGCCGACGCGGTCGTCATGTCACTCAATCTACCGATGACCTACTTCCTTGCGAGCGACCTACCTCCGCAGCGCGGCCATGGCCGCCATCCCGGTCGGAGCTGCCGACACGGCCGCCTCCTCATCGACCGCGGGCGCCGCGAACTGCGCCTCGTGGAGTCGCTGGTACGCGCCACCGGCCGAGACGAGTTCGGAGTGCGCACCCTGCTCCACGATCTGGCCGTGCTCCATGACCAGGATCAGCGCCGCGTCCCGGATGGTGGACAGCCGGTGGGCGATGACGAAGCTGGTGCGGTTGGACCGCAGGGCGGCCATGGCCCGCTGGACGAGCACCTCGGTGCGCGTGTCCACCGAGCTGGTCGCCTCGTCCAGGATGAGCAGCGACGGGTTGGCCAGGAACGCACGGGCAATCGTGATGAGCTGCTTCTCGCCGGCACTGATGTTGTTCGCATCATCCTCGATGATCGTGTCGTAACCGGCGGGCAGGCTGTGCACGAACCGGTCCACATAGGCCGCCTTCGCCGCCGCCAGGATCTCCTCCTCGGCTGCATCCGGCCGACCGTACGCGATGTTATCCCGGATCGTGCCGTGGAAGAGCCAGGTGTCCTGCAGCACCATGCCGATCTGGCCGCGCAGGTCGTCGCGCCTCATCGTGGCAACGTCGACGCCATCGATGCTGATGCGGCCGGCATCGAGCTCGTAGAAGCGCATGATGAGATTGACCAGGGTGGTCTTCCCGGCGCCGGTCGGGCCGACGATCGCGACCGTCTGCCCGGGCGCCGCGACGAACGACAGGTCCTCGATCAGAGGTGAGTCCTCGGCGTAGCGGAACGAGACCCGGTCGAACTCGACCCGCCCGCCGGCGGCCGGGTCGACCGGTCGGGCCGATGCCGCCGGCTCCGGGCTCTGCTCGGGCGCGTCCAGCAGGTCGAAGACCCGCTCGGCCGAGGCGACCCCGGACTGGAGCAGGTTGGCCATCGACGCGGCCTGGGTCAGTGGCTGGGTGAACTGGCGTGAGTACTGGATGAACGCCTGCACCTCACCGAGGCTCACTGCCCCGGAGGCGATCCGCAGCCCACCCACGACCGCCACCGCGACGTAGCTGAGGTTGCCGATGAACATCATCGCCGGCATGATCGTCCCCGAGATGAACTGCGCGGAAAAGCTCGCCGCGTACAGCTCTTCGTTCTTGGCGTCGAACGCCTTGGCGACCTCGCGCTGGCGGCCGAACACCTTGACCAGCTCGTGACCGGTGAAGGCCTCCTCGATCTGGGCGTTGAGGGCGCCCGTGTGGGTCCATTGAGCGATGAACTGCTTCTGTGACCGCTTGGCGATGTTCTTGGTGACCCAGATCGACAGCGGCACGGCCACCAGGGCGATCACGCTGAGCAGCGGGGAGATGCTCAGCATCATGGCGAGTACGCCGACGATCGTCAGCAGCGACGTCAGGAGCTGGCTCAGCGTCTGTTGCAGGCTCTGGGCGACATTGTCGATGTCGTTGGTGGCCCGGCTGAGCAGCTCGCCCCGCGGCTGCCGGTCGAAGTACGGCAGCGGCAGCCGGTTGAGCTTGTCCTCCACATCGGAGCGCAGCTGCTTGACGGCCGACTGGACCACTCCGGTCAGCAGGTAGCCCTGCAACCACATCAGGACGCTGGCCGCGGCGAAGAGGCCGACCGCCAGCATGATGACGCGGGCGAGCGCGGTGAAGTCGATGCCGACGCCGGGCACCACGTGCATCCGCGCGAGCATGTCGGCGAAGTTGTCGTTGCCGGCCGCCCGTGCGCCGGCTACGGCCTGCGCCTGAGTAACGTCGCGCGGCAGTTGGCGGCCGATGATGCCCTCAAAGATGATGTCGGTGGCCCGGCCGAGGACCTTCGGCACCACGACCGACAGACCAACGCTCACCACCGCGAGCGCGATCACCAGGATGAGCGGCCCGCGATAGGGCTGCAGGCGCCGGATGAGGCGCAGCGCGGACGGTCCAAACGCGAGGGACTTCTCGGTCGGCATGCCCATGCCCATCCACGGTGGACCGCCGGTGCGCCGCCCGGCCGGTGGCAGCCGGCTCGGCACCGTGGTGGTCATGCGGCCGCTCCTACGACCAGTTGGGACTCCACGATCTCCGCGTACGTCGGGCAGGTCTCCAGCAGCTCGTCATGGCGGCCGTGGCCAACCACCACCCCGTCCTCGAGCACCAGGATCTGGTCGGCGTCGAGGATCGTCGAGACGCGCTGGGCAACGATCACCACCGCCGCATCGATGGTCACCGGCCGCAGCGCCGCCCGGAGCCTCGCGTCGGTGCCGAGGTCGAGCGCTGAGAACGAGTCGTCGAAGAGGTAGATGGCCGGTCGGTGCACCAGGGCCCGGGCGATCGCCAGCCGCTGCCGCTGACCGCCAGACACGTTGGTGCCGCCCTGAGCGATGGGCGCGTCCAGGCCACCGGGCATCGCCTCAACGAAATCGCGCGCCTGGGCGATGTCCAGCGCCTGCCACAGCTCGTCGTCGGTGGCTTCCGGGTTGCCGTAGCGCAAGTTGCTCGCCACTGTCCCGGTGAACAGGTACGCCTTCTGCGGCACGAGCCCGATGCGGCGCCACAGATCCTCCATGTCCTGATCTCGCACGTCCACGCCGTCGACGAGCACCGCACCGCCGGTGACGTCGAAGAGCCGCGGGATCAACGAGACGAGGGTGGACTTGCCGGCGCCGGTGCTCCCGACGATCGCCGTGGTCTGGCCTGGACCGGCCCGGAAGCTGATGTCCCGCAGCACCGGCTCGTCGGCCCCGGGGTACTGGAATGTCACGCCCCGCAGTTCCAGTCCCACCGGGCCCCGACCGCTGCGTCGGGTGCGCTCGGCTGGGCGCACCGACGACTCGGTCTCGAGCACCTCGCTGATCCGTTCGGCGGAGACGGCCGCGCGCGGCACCATCATCAGCATGAACGTCGCCATCATCACCGACATGAGGATCTGTACCAGATACTGAAGGAACGCGGTGAGCGCGCCGATCTGCAGCTGGCCCGCGTCGATCCGGGCCGCGCCGAACCACAGCACGGCCACACTCGACGCGTTGAATACCAGCATGACGATGGGAAAGATCAGCGACTGCAGGCGGCCCACCTCGAGGGCGGTCTGGGTCAGGTCGCCGTTCGCCCGGTCGAACCGCTTGACTTCATAGGGCTCGCGCACGAACGCCCGCACGACCCGGATGCCGCCGATCTGCTCACGCAGCACCTGGTTGACCCGGTCGATGCGCTCCTGCATCAAGCGGAACTGCGGGATCATCCGGCGGATGATCAGGCCGACGGTGACGACCATCACCGGCACGGCCACGACCACGAGCCAGGACAGACCGACATCCTCACGCAGCGCCATGATGATGCCGCCGACGCACATGATCGGTGCGGCCACGAGCATCGTGCACGTCATCACGACGAGCATCTGCACCTGCTGCACGTCGTTGGTCGTACGCGTAATCAGGGAGGGCGCCCCGAACCGGGCGACCTCCCGGCCGGAGAACTCACCGACCCGGGCGAAGACACCCCCGCGCAGGTCGCGCCCGAACGCCATCGCCGCCCGGGAGGCAAAATAGACGGCGGCGACGGAGCACAGGATCTGCACGACGCTGACCAGCAGCATCACGCCGCCGGCCCGCATGATGTAGCCGGTGTCGCCCTTGGCCACACCGTCGTCGATGATGGCGCCGTTGAGGCTGGGCAGGTAGAGCATGGCAATCGTGCCGGTCAACTGGAGCAGCACGACGAACGTGAGCTCGCGGCGGTACCGCTGCAGGTAGCGGCGGAGCAGTCGGATCAGCACGGCTCACTCCTGTGCATCGGTGTGGTGCTCCTTCCCGGGGTGCTGGCGCACCCCGTCGAGCAGGAGATCGACGATCTCCTCGGGGCTCAGCGTCTGGTTGTCGGCGATCATGGGGTGAGACCCCGAGAACGTGATCAGCCGGAGCAGTCGGACCACTTCGGCGACCGGGCAGCGGAACTGGTCGCGGTCGGGCTCCAGGATCTGCTCGATGCGGTCGAGGATGCTCGCATGGGCTGGCCGCCTGTCCCGGCGGCGGTCGACCCCGGGCGGCGGTCCGGTCATCCCGAGCGTCATCATCAATGTGAAGACCCGTTGCAGGCGGCGTTGCAGCACGCCGGTCACGGCGACCAGGCGTTCGCGCACCGGGGCATCCCGGTCGATGCCGTCGAGCTCGGCCAGCACCGGCAACGGATCGAAGGCTGCCTTGATCGCCTGGTTGATGAGCTCATCTTTCATCGGGAACGCGCGGAAGATGGTGCCCTCGGCCACGCCGGCTGCCGCCGCGATCTGCCGGGTGGTGACCTTCCGGCCGTACTGGCACAGCAACGGGATCGTCGCCACGACCAACGACGCGCGACGGTCTTCGGGGGCCATCGGTCGGGCCCGACGCATCGGCGACCCGTGGTCGGAGGTCTGCACGCGCCCGACCATACCTGAGTGAGTGACTCACTCACTACGGGTTTTCGCGCGAGCCCACCCGCCCGCTCCACGGCTCGCCGCGGGCGGACCTCCTGAGATCTTGGATGATTCGGGGGCCTCCAGGCCCGCAAGACATCCAAGATCTCAGGGATAGATGGGTACGCCACCACCCGGCGACCCGTTGCGCGCGTTCCTCCGGCGACACATGATGACGCCAACGGCTGGGCGACGAGAAGCGGGCGAACGTGGGGGCAGACAGCATCGAGCTGCGTGCGCGCAGCCGACGGGTGTTGCTGGCCATCGCTGGCGTGGCGGTGCTGGCCTCGGGAAGCCTGATCGCGGCCGCGGTCGTCCGGTCTCCGGCGCAGTCTCAGCCGCCCAGCGCGCTGACCGCGCCAGTGCTGCGGAAGGTATTGACCAGGACCGTGGTGATCCGCGGAACTGTGGTTGCCGCGAGCGTCGTTGCGGTGACCGCGGTCCGAGCGCCCGGCGCCCCGCCGCCCGTCGTCACGCGGCTCGTCAAAGGACCGGGCGATGCGATTGAGCCCGGCGATGTGGTGATTGAGGTTTCGGGCCGGCCGCTCATCGCCCTGCCCGGCGTCGTGCCGGCTCGGCGGGACCTGCGCCCCGGCGACAGCGGGGCCGACGTTGCCCAGCTCCAAGCGGCACTGCGCCAGCTGGGCTACCCGGGTGGCGATCCGAGCGCGAGCTTCGGCCCAGGCACCAAGGCCGCGATCACCCAGCTCTACCGGCGTCTGGGCTATGCCGTGCCCACCACGGGTGGCCGCGACGACCTGGGCGACCTACCCGCTCTGCGGGCCGCCGCGCAGGCCGTGAGTCAGGCCCGGCAGTTTCTGGCCCGCGGCGAGCAGCGGGTCGCCGCCGCGCAGGCGGATCTGACGGAGGCGCAGTCGGCCCACCCTCGCGACCCAACCGCGGTCGACCATGCCAACGCGGCTCTCGCGGTAGCCGCGACCGACCTGCGCGTCGCCGCCGACAGCCTGGCCCGGGCCCAGCAGGCGCAGCGCCAGGCGATCGCAACCACCGGTGCCCTGATGCCGTTGAGCGAGGTTGT
>JBLNGJ010000442.1:0-15401 GCA_050264675.1 Micromonosporaceae bacterium | reverse complement strand
GCGGATCGAGCCGGTCGCTGCGGACGCCGTCGAGCACCTCACCGACGGCGCGCAGATCGACCGTGTCCTCCCCCAGTGACGGGAGCACCCTCTCCACATAGGACATGAACACCGGCGACGGGCCGACGAGCAGGACACCGCCGCCCTCATACCGGCGCCGGTCGCGGTAGAGCAGGTGGGCCGCCCGGTGCAGGGCGACCGCGGTCTTGCCGGTGCCCGGCCCACCCTCGATCACGGTGACCCCACCGGCCGGGGCGCGGATCGCCTCGTCCTGCTCGCGCTGGATGGTGGCGATGATGTCGCGCATCCGGTCACCGCGGGCCCGCGCCAGCGAGGCGATCAGGGCACCGTCGCCGACCGCGGTGATCACCGCCGGGTCGGCCGCGGCGATGTCGAGCAGATCGTCCTCCACGTCGATGACCCGTGGCCCTTGGCAGCGGATCACCCGCCGCCGCACCACGCCCATCGGCGCCGTCGCCGTCGCCTGGTAGAACGGGGCCGCACCGGGCGCCCGCCAATCGATCACGAGCGGCTCGTACTCCTCGTCGCGCAGGCCGAGCCGGCCGATGTGACGCACCTCGCCGTCGTGCCGATCCAGCCGGCCGAAGACAATGCCCTCGTGCTCGGCGTCCAGCTCGCGCAACCGCCGGGCAGCGTGATAGACCATCGCGTCGCGCTCCACCAGAGATCCGGGCGTGCGGGCCCGGGCGAGCCGGTAGCCCTCCTGCTGGATGCGCTCGGCCTCGGCCCGGAGCGTGTGCAACCGGGCGTAGACCCGGTCGACATGGCCCTGCTCCTTGACGATCTCCTCATGCCGGCTCGCCCCGACCACCCCCTCTGGCGCCGATCATGAACTTTAGTTCCTTGTCGACGGTGTGTCGCGTCCCAAAGCTCATGATCGCGCCAATCTGGGCCGGGCCAGCGGCGGCCGTGCACGGTTCGGACCTTTGTGGCCCAGGCCACGGGTAATGGACTAGAGGCTGGGCGCGCCGGTCGGGGACCATGAGGTGATGGAGTACGAGGTACGCCGGATCCGGGCCGACGAGTGGAAGTCCCTGCGACGGCTACGGCTGGAGGCCCTGAAGGACTCCCCGATGGCCTTTGTCGATCAGTACGAGGAGGCGCTGACCCGGCCCGACCGCACGTGGCAGGACCGGACCGAGCGCAGCGCGAGCAGCCCGAACTCGGCGACCTTCGTGGCCGTACGCCGCGGCGAGTTCGTCGGCATGGCCGCCTGTTTCGTCGAGGAGCGGCAAGAACTCGAGGACGCGCGGGCCGACGCCCCGGTCAGCGCCCACGTGGTCGGCGTCTACGTCACGCCGGCCCACCGCGGCACCGGGGTGGCCGACGCGCTGATGACCGCGGTGCTCGACTTCGCCCAGCGTGACCTGCAGGCCGACCGTATCCGGCTCTTCGTCACCGAGCTCAACGAGCGGGCGGAGGCGTTCTACCGCCGGATCGGCTTCGTGCGCACCGGCACCGTCACGGCGTACCCGCTCGATCCGACCTATGTGGAGTACGAGCTGGAGTACCGCGGTGTCGGTTGAGACCGGCCCGGTCAGCTGACCGAGCGGGGCGGCAGGTCGATCGCCTGGGCCACCGCGGCGAGCGCGCCGATGTGCCCGTCGATGCCGACCGCACCCATGCCCATGGTGTTGAGCGAGACGTGACTCGCCCCGGCCGCACGCCACGCGGCCACCAGCGACGCCGCGGCGTCGACGCCACGGCTTAGGCTCACCCGACCCTCCATGCCCAGCTGCGCGGCATCCCGGCCGGCCGAGCGAGCGCCCCGCTGCACCTGCTCGCACGCCGCATCCAGCTCTGGCCCGGGCCGGCACTGCGGGAACCAGCCATCGGCCAGGCGCCCGGCCCGGCGCAGGGCCGGCGCCGAGTGGGCGCCGAACCAGATCGGAATCGGCCGCTGCACGGGCAATGGGTTCAGGCCGGCGGCGGTGACTGTCTCGTGCTCGCCGTGGAAGGTGACCACCCGCTCGGTCCACAATCGGCGCAGCAGGGTCACCTGTTCACCGATGCGCCGACCCCGATCGGTGAACTCCTTCCCGAGCGCCTCGTACTCCACCGGGTTCCAGCCGATGCCGACGCCCAGACGGAACCGGCCCTCGGTCAACCGGTCGACCTCGGCCGCCTGCTTGGCGACGAGGGCCGTCTGCCGCTGCGGCAATATGATCACCGACGAGACGAGTTCGAGCGAGGTGACCGCGGCGAGGTAGCCGAAGAGCACGAACGGCTCATGGAAGCTCGAGTCCACATCGTACGGACCGGACCACCCCGGATGCCCGGCCGGATCGGCGCCGAGCACATGGTCGTAGGCGATGACGTGGGCAAAGCCCAACTCCTCGACCGCCGCCGCGTATGCCCGGATCACGGCCGGGTCGGCGCCGATCTCCGTCTGCGGAAACACCACACCGACACGCACCGGCCCACCCTACCGACCGGGTGGCAGACTGCCGACATGGTGGGCGATCTGCGGATGCAGACCGGTGGTCACGGCGAGCCGGTGCTGGTGCTGCTGCATGGTCTCGGGGCGACCAGCGACGTATGGCTCGGCTGGCCGCCGCTGCTCGCCACCGCGTGGCCGGGTCGGTGGATCGCCCCCGACCTGCCCGGGCATGGCGGTTCGGCGCCGATGCCGAGCTACACGTTCTCAGCACTGGCCGAGGCGGTCGTCGACGCCCTCGAGCCAGGCGTGCCGGCCGTCGTGCTCGGCCACTCACTCGGCGGCGTGGTCGGGCTCGCCCTGGCCGGCATTCCCACGGCCGCGGTCCAGGCCGTGGTCGGGCTCGGCATCAAGGTGAACTGGAGCGAGGACGATCTGGCCCGGGCCCGCGCCCTGGCCAACCGCCCGGTCGCCTGGTTCGATTCGCGAGACGAGGCCGCCACCCGGCACCTGCGGGTCAGCGGCCTGACCGGCCTGCTCACGCCGGACGACCCGGCGGTCACCGCCGCAGTGCTGGCCGAGGACGGGCGGTGGCGACTGCGCCTGGACCCCGCGCTCTTCGCCATCGGTGCGCCCGACATGGTCGGCCTGCTCGCCGGTGCGCCGGCCACGGTCGTGCTCGCCCGGGGTGAACACGACCCGATGAGCACCGACGCCGAACTGGCCCGGCTGGGCGCTACCACGGTGATGCTGCCGGGCCTCGGTCATAACGCGCACGTGCAGAATCCGGCGGCCTGCCTCGCGGCGCTGGGGCCGTTCCTCACCCGACCGGCCGGACCGCCGCGATCATGACGAACGCGGCGGTGGCCCGGCGAGCCGGGCCGGGGCGTCGCTGTAGGCCGGCGCGTCGATCTCACCGGCAGCGAACCGGCGGGCCAGGATCTCGGACGCTGACTCTCGCCGCGACTGGTCGCGGTCGACCGCGAACCGGATCACGGCCCACGCGATCACGCCGATAAGGACGATCCACAGCACCGGCATCATCACCATCCACCAGCCCCCGCCAAACCAATGCCCGTACATCATCGTCATCAGCTCCCGTCGTGTGGGGCTTAGCCGTCAAGCTGCGCCGCTGCCTTCAAGGTGCGCCACGCGGGACGCCCCGGGCAGGGCCTTAGGTCTCACTCGGGCCGGACTTGCGACCCTGGAACCAGTGGTCGAGGGCCCGAGCGGGGCCTACGGGCGACCGCGTCCTATTTGGACGCTGGCTACCATCACTCTCTTGTGGTCACGCCGAAGTAGCGAGCGCCGAAGCGCACAGCGCAGGTTGCGGCAGTGGCGAACGCCGACCCACGATGACCGCGTGGCGCGGATTCTTGTGACATCGCTTCCCCTCGCTGGCCACGTCGGCCCCATGGCTGCGGTCGCCGCCGAACTGGTCAGCCGGGGCCACGAAGTGGTGGCCTACACCGGAGCGAAGTACCACACCCGGTTCAAGGCGATCGGAGCGACCTGGCTGCCGTGGACCCGCGCGCAGGATTTCGACGACGCCGAGATGGCGGCGACCTTCCCGGAGATGGCCGGCGGCAAACGCTCGCGGGGAGCGATGTCGACGACAAAACTCGTGCTCTTCGGCACCGCCGCCGGCCAGGCGGCCGATATCCGCGTCGCCGCGAGCCAAACCCCGTTCGACCTCATGGTCGCCGACCAGCTGGCCTTCGGGGCGGCGTTGGCGAGTGAGTCCCTGGACCGGCCGTGGGTCACCGTGTCACCCACCCTGCTCGCCCTGACCAGCCGAGATCTGCCACCGTTCGGCTTTCGCCTGCGCCCGGCGACGGGACCGCTCGGGCGGCTTCGCGACGCCATGATGCGACGCCTGGTCCAGGCCGCGTACCGGAAGATAATCAATCCACACGTCGACCGGATCCGCGCCACGGTCGAACTGCCACCGACCACGATCACCGGAATGGACAGCCTGTTCTCGCCGTACCTGGTGCTGACTCAAGGCGTGTTCGGATTCGACTACCCGCGCAATGACCTGCCCGCCCATGTGCACTACGTGGGTCGGCTGGCCCAGCCACCGAACGGTCAGCCCGAGCTGCCGCCCTGGTGGCCGGAGCTCACCACCGCCCGGGCTCAGGGCCGACCGGTGATCTACGTCACCCAAGGCACCCTCGACACCAACCCGGACGAGCTGCTGCGGCCGACGATCGCGGCGCTCGCCGATCTCGATCTACTCCTGGTGTGTTCCACCGGCGGATTGCCCTGCGAGGTGCTCGGGCCGTTGCCGCCGAACGTACGTGCGGCCCGCTTCGTGCCCTACGACGCACTGCTGCCGCAGCTGGACCTGGTGGTCACCAACGGTGGCCTCGGCGCGGTGCTCACCGCCATCGAGGCCGGGGTGCCGCTGGTCGTGGCCGGTGGGCCGATCGACAAGCCGGAGGTAGCCCGCCGGGTCGCCTGGTCGGGGGTCGGCCTCGACCTGCGCACCGGCGCCCCGCGCTCGCATCAGGTCCGGCAGGCGGTCAACCGCGTGCTGCAGGAACCCCGCCTGCGGCAGCGGTCCAGGGAAATCGGCGCGGCGCTCACCGCGGCCGGTGGGGCGCCGGCCGCCGCAACACTGATCGAAAACCTGCTGACTCGATCGGGCATACCGGCGGCCGGCGGCCCGTCGGGCCCTCGGCCGCCAGTTCGTTGATGCTGGTTACCGGTCGTCGCGATCCAGGCGCAGGCTCCAGACGCTGCGACCGTAGGTGGCCGCGTAGAGCGTATTGGTGCTCGCCTGGTATTCGATGTCGTTGACCGGCGCACGGGGCAGCCCGTGGCCGAGCCGGAGCCACCTGACGGTGGGATTCTGACCGCCGGCCTTGGCGACGTTCGCGGTGAACACACCGAGGTCGCTGGCGACGAAGATGCGGTTGGGGTTGGTGGGATCGACGATCACGTCCTGGGTCGGCGCGAACGGCAGATTGCCGCTGATGTTGACCCAGTGCGCCCCGCCGTCGGTCGTGCGCAGCACATGGGCGTTGTTGTCGGCGTTACGCAGACCCGAGTAGGTCACGTAGGCGATCAGGGCGTCGGTCGGGTCGACCGCCACCCGGGTCACCCACCGCTCCGGCAGGCCCGGGTCGGTGAACCTGGTCCAGGTCGCTCCACCGTCCTGCGTACCCCACAGCCACCCGTCATCAGTGCCGGCGTAGATGACGCCGGCGTTCGTCTTCGCGACGGCCACGGTGGTGATCGTGCCGAACGGATACGACGGATCGGTGCCCGAGGCCGGGTTGCTGAGGCTTGGACTGATCGCGGTGAAGCTCACCGCCTGGTTCGTCGACCGGTTCAGAACGTTGCCGGCGTAGTACACAGTGGACGATACGGTCGGCCCGAGCACGAGCGGGGTCTGCCAGTTACGCCGGCCCGATGTGGTGGCATTGATGAAGCCGGTGCTGTTATTGCCGGCGTTGACCGAACGCGCGCAGAAGCCGAACTGCGAGCAGGCGTAGACGTTGTTCTGGTTACTCGGATCGATGACAGTAAAGAGACCGTCGCCACAGCCGCCATAGGATCCCCACGCCCCGGTGACCACACCGGCCGAGTTCCAGGACCGCAGGCAACCGTTGTCCTGAGTGCCGCCCACGACCCGGTCGGCCGTCTGCTCACTGACGTCGACGGAGTAGAACTGGCTCCACGGCTCGTTCAGCGCCTCGATCCAGGTGCCGTTAGCGCCGTTGCCGGTCGACCAGTAGACTCCGCCGTCGTTGCCCTCGAACACCCGCCCGGGCGTAGTCGGGTCCCAGGCCATCGCGTGGTGGTCGACATGCAGGGCCGTAGCGTTACCCCAGGTCGCCCCGCCGTTGGCCGACACGCGCAGGTTGACGCCGGCGACGAAGAGACGATCGGCGTTGGCCGGGTCGACCCAGACCTTCGACGTCCAGACCGTGTCCCCGCCGGGGTTGGCGTAGGTCATCGTCTGGAACGTGGCGCCACCGTCGTCGGAGCGGTAGAAGCCACGGAAGCCGCGCTGGGTCTGGCCGCCACCGTTCTGCGTCTGCGACCAGTTGCCGGTGCTGACGTAGATCCGGTTGGGGTTGCTGGGGGCGATCGCGACCCCCATTCGAGCCTGCGCTGTGGTGGTGGTGCTGGTGCTCGAAGCGAAACCGATCGCGTCGCCGGGGGTGAATGACGTGATGCGGTCGTTCTCCAGCCGGGTCCACGACGTCCCGCCGTCGGTGGTGAGGTAGATGCCGGTGCCCGGTCCGGTATAGCAACGGCACAGCGCCTCGCGGTGGTGATCCCACATCGGCACGAAGAGCTTGTCGGGGTTGACGGGATCCATCGCGATGTCGGTCGCGCCGGTGAAGTCGTTGACACCGGCCAGCACACGGGTCCAGGTCGCGCCGTAATCCGCGGACCGGTACAGACCGCGAACGCCGCCGGGGGCGAATAGCGACCCGCCGGCCGCCGCGTAGACGATGTTCGGGTTCGACGGGTTGAACCGGATGGCGCCGATAGTGCTCGAGCCGGCCAGGCCGGCCCGGGTCCAGGTCGCCCCGTCGTCGGTGGAGCGGTAGACGCCGTCGCCGCCGTAGCTGAGGCTCCCGCCGCCGGGGTTCACTTCACCGGTGCCCACCCACACATCGCCGTTGGGCGCCACGGTGACCGCGCCGATCGACTGCGGGAACGTGTCCGGCCAGGTGTTGACCATGTTCAGGCCACCGTCGGTGCTCTTCCACACACCGGCGGTCGCGACTGCCACGTACAGCGTGCCGGGCTGCGTCGGGTCGGGGGCGATGTCGGTCACCCGACCGCCTACATTGGACGGACCCACGAAGTGCCAGTTCGGGTCGACCAACCCGCGCAGTTCCTCCGGGATGGCGGCGGCCTGCTGCCCGGCCAGCTCCAGGTCGCCGGGAGTAATCACGTCGCCGGGTATCTGCCGCGAGTCGAGGTAGCCATCACGCACCTCGCCCTCGTCCTCGGCCTCCTCGCAGTTCGTACCGAACTCCGGGTCATCGGCGTCGCAGGCGGGAATATCGTCGGTGGGGGTAACCGCGAGCGAGCGGATCGGGCCCGTCACCATAGCGAAGGCGGTCACCAGAACGACGGCAAGCAGCCGCATGAGCGTGTGGGACGCGTTGAGTCGGCTCACGGCTCTCTCCTTCCGAGCTGGTCAATCTTTGGACACGGTGCGACTGCGCTAGCGAACGGCCCGGAGGAGGCCGATGCGCGCCAGCGTCCGGGCGGTTCGGGTGGAACGGTCGGCGCCCGAGCCGGGCAGCAACGACGCGGCGGTGCAGGTGGCATCGCCGGCCAGTGCGTCCAATGCCTTGATCACGGCCCGGGGCAAGGTATAGACGGCCCCGTTAACGCTCGCGCGGACGGCGTCGCCCTCGTCGTCGACGACCTCGACGACGCAGCTGCCATCGCGGGCCAGAATGGTCGATGGCTCGATGGCGTCGGCGGCCGCCGCATCGGCCAACGCGGATGAGGTGGTGGTTCCGTCGGCCCGGACGATGCCCGCCTCGATCAGGTGGGCAATCTCGGCGCTCGTGTCTACGGCCCGAAGGTCGGCCGCCAACGCGTCGAGCATCGCGCGGAGCTGATCGGGCGTGGCCTCGTCGCGCAGGTTCGGGTTGGCCCAGTACGTCGGGTCGGCGCCGGTAATCCGGGTGACCACCTCCTGCACCAGGCTCGCCCACCGTCGCGGTTGGACGGTCAGCGACAGGTGCAACGAGACCTGCTCGCCGGCCGTCGCCACATGGGCGCAGTTGTAGGGGATGTAGAGAATGTCGCCGGGCTGGAGGGTCGCCGCAATCGCCGGCTCGCCCAGCGCCGCCTCGTCGAGGTTCCCGGCGTCATCGCCCCGGCGCGGGTGCGGCACCGGCCACACCCGCCAGGACTTGGTGCCGGCCAGCTGGACGACGAACACGTCGACCGGATCGTAATGTGGGGCCAGGCCACGCCGGGTCGCCGGCGTCAAGAACGCGATGACCTCGGCTGGCGAGCCGAACGTCTCGGTCAAGCTCGCCGCGAGCTGGCGCAGGTTCGGCCGGTGGTGGTTGAGCGCGTTGAAGGTCAGCGTCGCCCCCGACCGGAACAAGGAGGCGACCCGGGCCGGCACCACCCGGTCGGTGAGGTACAAGCCTTGCACAACCACCGGCTCCGTGTAGGCGGCCGGGGGCACCTGCTTGCCGTCCTTGGCCACGTCCAGGTAGGGCGGCCGGATCGCCTCCGCATCGACCACAGCATCGAGATCGGCGATCGAGAGGACGCTGACCGGTTCACCGCGCAACGCCGATCGTCGCAGCAGTGGTGCGCGGTTGAAATACCGGTCGAAGAACTCGTCCCGATCGCCGAGAATCTCCTCGACACCCGGCAGATAACCGGTCATCTGATCAAGCGAATACGCACCCAGACGTACTGCTCGGTCTCGGCCGGCTCTTCGACGAGTTCAATACCGACCTCGTCGTCGCGCTCGTCGCGCTCTTCGTCCGCCATGTCGCCTCCTGGGCTCGTGTATCGAGACGTCCAGATATTCCCTCTCGTCGTTATCGTTGTCAAACCCTACCCGCGGCCGCACTACGCGGGACTTGCGGTCAAGCCATTCCGGAGCCGGTCCAGGCACATGTAGGCGACATCGAGGTCGGTGAGGTCGCCCGTGCGCAAATGCGCCAGCAGGGCGGCTCGATCCAGGAGAACGGTCTCGCAGAACTCTTCCGGCTCCGGTGCCGGAGGGCCGACCGGATGGCAGCCCTGGGCCAGCACGGCGTACCGCTCGATCGCCGCACGAGCGCCGAGCCAGGTGCGACCCACCAGCGTTAGCGTGGCCGCCGCGAACCCCGTCTCCTCGCGCAGCTCCCGGGCGGCGGCCGCGAGCGGGTCCTCATCCGCCTCGACGCACCCACCCGGCAGCTCGAGCAGGACGCGTCCCGGGCCGGGCCGGTACTGGCTGGCCAGCACGAACCGCTCGTCGTCAGTCACCGCGAGCACGGCCACAGTTGGGCCGCCGAGCACGATGTCCCACTCGGCCGTGGCGCCGCTGGGCAGGCGGTAGGTCCGCACGACAACCCGCAGGTGGCCGTCGTAGCCGGGCCGTTGCGCCAGACACTGCCAGTCACGCTCAATCATGACCCTGATCCTGCCGGCGCGGGTCAGGGCGGTCCACAGCGAGACGATCAGACCGGCAGGGCGAGGTTGCGGCGACGCAGCCGCACCAGACCCACGGCCACGAAAGTGGCGGCGACCCCGACCAGCGCGAGCACCGGGGCCGTGGTGAGCGGGACGGCCGGCACCTTAGGCACGTGGGTGAACGGGGAGAAGTCCTTTACCCATTGCGGCAGCCGCAGCGTGTCGCCGAAGAGCGGGCCGGTCAGGATCGCCGCGGCCAGCAGACCCCAGGCCAGGGTTCCGGCCGCGCGCGGCAGCAGACCGGTTGCGAGGACCACCGCCGCGCCGAGAACCAGGATCCCGGGCAGCTGAACCAGCGCGGCCGCGGCCAGGACGCGCAGCTCACCCGCGGTGTCGCCGAGCACGCCACCGGCGGTCAACCCCATGCCGAGGGCGAAGAGGAGCAGCAGCCCGCTCGCGCCGAGGCCGGCGTTGGTCAGGTAGCTCAGCACCCACCGGGGCCGGCTCACGCTGGCCGCCAGCACCGGCTCCAGCTGACCGCCGCTCTCGTCGCCCCGCATCCGCAGCAGCACCTGCACCACGTAGATTGCCGCCGCCATGCCAGCCATCTGCATCATCGACGCCCGGAAGGCATCGACGATCTGGTCGCTGCCGCCCATGCGCGAATACCACTCGGCCGCGGCGCCGCCCAATTCGGTGACCTGGCCGATGATCGCACCGAGCACCAGGCCGAAGCCGAGCATGGCCACGGCCCAGGCCAGCAACGTGCTGCGCTGCAGCCGCCAGGCGAGGCCGATCGGCCCGCGCAGCGTTGCCGAGGCGTGGACCCGGCCGCGGCGCTGGGCCAGCAGACCCTGGCCGATGTCCCGGTGGGCGGCGAGATAGCTGGCCAGCCCGACCGAGGCCGAGAACAGAAGGGCGAAGAGGGCCAGCGGCCACCAGTGGTCACCGCCGAACGGGCGCATCTGCTGGCCCCAGCCGATCGGCGAGAGCCACGCCGGCCAGGCGCTGACCACCCGTACCCCGCTCGCGTCGACGTGGCCGGCCATGTTGCCGACTCCACTGGCCAGGAACGACAGACCGAGCATCGCCGCGGCCAGCCCGCTGGCGCCGCGCGTACTCGACGAAAGCTGAGTGGTGATCGCGGCGAAGCCGGCGAAGGCGACACCAACCGCACTCACCGCCGCACCGGCCACAAAGGATCCACCCACCGGCTGACCGGTGGCGCTCATCGCGAGACCGATGGCGATCGCCAGCCCGACATTGGCGCCGAGCGTCAGGACCAGCGCCGCCGTCAGGCCAGCGTGCCGGCCCACCACCGCCGCTCCGACGAGCTCGGCCCGCCCGGTCTCCTCGCCCTGCCGCGTGTGCCGCACCACGGCGAAGATGCTCATCAGCGCGGCCAGCACGGCCAGGGTCAGGTAGCCGCGGATCAACGTGTAACCACCGATGCTCGCGCCCGACGCCAGCCCGAGCAGACGCATGGCCGGATTGGTCGCCATCAGCTGGGTCTCTTGAAGCAGATCTGGCTCGGACCGCAGGCCGTTGGCCGACATGCCGGTCATCGCGGCGGTGAGCCCAGCCAGTCCGACGATCCACACCGGCAGTGAAATGCGGTCACGCTGCAGGCCAAGGCGGGTCAGCCGCGCCGTACCGGTCAACCCGTTCATCGCGCACCGACCAGCTCGGCCCGGGGCGTGATGTCCTCACCGTAGTGACGGAGGAACAATTCCTCCAGCGTCGGCGGAGAACTGGTCAAGGCCCGCACATCGAAGTCCGCCAGCCGCCGCAGCACCGAGTTGAGCTCGCCGGGATCGACACTGAACTGCACCCGGGCGCCGTCGGTGCTCAGATCATGCACGCCGGCCAGCTCACCGAGGCCGTCGGTCGGCTTGCCGGTCTGCACCGACACCGTGGTCCGGGTCAGGTGACGCAGTTCGTCGAACGTGCCCGACTCGGCCGCCCGGCCGGCCCGAATGATCGTGACCCGGTCGCAGAGCGCCTCGACCTCCGAGAGGATGTGACTGGAGAGCAGCACCGTGCGGCCAGCCTGCCGCAGCTCCTGCACGACGGCTTGGAAGACGGACTCCATCAACGGGTCCAGGCCCGAGGTCGGCTCGTCCAGCAGGTAAAGCTCCACATCGGAGGCGAACGCGGCGACCAGAGCGATCTTCTGCCGGTTGCCCTTCGAGTACGCGCGGCACCGCTTGCTGGGATCCAGCTGGAACCGGTCGAGCAGGGCCGCTCGACGTAGGGGGTCGAGGCCACCGCGCAGCGAACCGAGCAGATCGATCACCTCGCCGCCGGTCAGGTTGGGCCACAGGTTCACCTCGCCCGGCACATAGGCCAACCGGCGGTGCAACCTCACCGCGTCGAGCCACGGGTCGCCGCCGAGCAGGCTGACCTGTCCGCCGTCGCCGCGCAGCAGTCCTAGCAGGACGCGGATGGTCGTGGTTTTCCCGGCGCCGTTCGGCCCCAGGAAGCCGTGCACCTCACCGGTGGACACGGTGAGATCGAGCCCGTCCAGGGCCCGGGTGGAGCCGAACTTCTTGACCAGCCCGGACACCGCGACCGCTGTCGTCATGCCGATCACCTCTCCCGCGGCTCGATGCGCTGTCCCACCCCCTCCACGCTGGCGTCGTCGCCGCCGACCCGCAGGGGCCGAAGGTCCCCCGGGCGCGGACCATCGGCTGGCCCGCGCGTGACAGAGTGGCCAGCGTGACTGGTGATGCCTGAGCTCCCCGAGGTGGAGTCCGCCCGTTTGGTCATCGAGGAACGGGCGCTCGGCCGCCGCATCGTGGAAGTCGACGACACCGACACATATGTCTGCCGTCCGCATCAGCCCGGCCAGATCCGCGCCGCGCTGGTCGGCCGGCGACTGACCGCAGTGCACCGGCGGGGCAAGAGCATGTGGTGCGAGACGTCGGCCATCGGGCGGTCGCGGTCACCCGGGCCGACGCTCGGCGTCCACCTCGGCATGTCGGGCCGGATCGTCATCGGCGACGGCCGTGGCCAGGAGGTCGACGGCGGAGACTACTGGCGGCGCGGTCGGGTCCAGGGCGACCTGCGTTTCACCCGGTTCGGCCTGACCTTCGCCGATCGGGCGTTCCTCCTGCTGGTCGACCCTCGCCGGCTCGGTCGGGTGCGGCTCGACCCGCCGATCGAGGCGCTCGGACCCGACGCCCGGCAGATCACGCCGGCCCAGTTCCGCGCGCTCATGGCCCGCGGAAGCGTACCGGTCAAGGCCCGCCTGCTCGACCAGGCGGCCATCGCCGGCGTCGGCAACCTGCTCGCCGATCAGGCGCTCTGGCTGGCCAAAATCAACCCGGCCCGGCCGGTCGACGAGCTGACGGCCGCGGAGGTCGGACGGCTGTTGCGAGCGGTACGGACATCCGTCGAGTCGGCCGTCGACGGCGGCGGTGTGCACACCCTCGGCGTCGTCGCGTCCCGAACGAGCGCCGGGCTCTGCCCACGCTGCGCGGCCCCGATGGCCCGCGGTGTGGTGGGCGGCCGCACGACCTGGTGGTGCTCCCGCGAGCAGCCCTGACGACGCCACGCCGACTACAACCGACCGCTACGACGGGTCGGCCGCAGCGGTGACGCGCCGGCAGTGCTCATAAAGCGCGTCGTAGACAAACGTTGCCCGGGCGAGCAGTTGCTGGTCGTCCACATCGGAGGCTATGTCGACGGCAGGCACGATGCGGGCCAGCTCCATCAGTGCCGGGTCGTCGTCGAGGCGGAATTTGTTCATCAGCTTCCCGGCCCGGCATCGACTTGCCCTCGATATAGTGCGTGGCACGATGCGGCGGCCCGACGACGTAGGGGAGCGGGTCGTCGCATCGCCTACCGGCCGCAGCCCGATAAGGTCGCCGCGTGAAAATCGTGGTGGACGACCTGCGCGGGCCCGAGATTGCGGCCTTTCTCGACGAGCACGTCCGCGAGATGCGGTCCATCACCCCGCCCGAGAGCACGCATGCCCTCGATCTGGCGAATCTGCGCGCGCCGGGGATTACGTTCTGGTCGGTGTGGGAGGGCGCGGACCTGGTGGGCTGCGGCGCCCTCAAACGGCTAGACGCGGTGCACGCCGAACTCAAGTCGATGCGTACGGCGCCCGCGCGTCAGCGCAGTGGCGTCGGGGCCACGTTGCTGACCCACATCCTCACTGAGGCCCGGCGTATGGGATTTGCCCGGCTGAGCCTGGAAACCGGGACGGCTGAGGCGTTCCTACCGGCCCGGCGCCTCTACGAGAAGTTCGGTTTTGCCCACTGCCAACCGTTTGCTGACTACCGGCCCGATCCACTCAGCGTCTTCATGACCCGAATGCTCTAGCCGATCCGCCGCGCCTTCGTCGCGCACCCGATGGGTGGTAACCGAGTGCCCACGCTCGGTTGCGATCGGTTCATACCTGGTGTTGGTCAGATCACCGAAATGAAATTTCTACCCGGATTGCCGTCTAACTCGGCTCGTCGTGGGCAAGAAGCCAACGAAGACAGGAGAACCAACCAGCGAGGTAAGGACCATGACGAGAACGAGAGCACGGCTCAGCGTGATAGCGGCCGGCGCCATCCTTCTGCTCAGCGGTGCCGCCTGTAGCTCAGACAACGGAGGAGGCGCTGGCGCCACCCCGACGCCCACGTCGGCGGCCCAGTGTCCGGTCGGCAAGTGGCGCAGCACCGAGGTCAGCTCGAGCGGCTCGGGTCTCGGCGTCACCGTCACCGCACACGGCGGTAGCGACGCCAAGGTGACCATCGGCGACGACGGAGCGGTACGCGCGATCTTCAGCGGGATGCGGCCGATCGAGTTCACCGCGCAGGTCGCCGGGGCTCAGGTGAAGGGCGAGATTGTCTACGGGGGCAACCTCGACGGCAAGGTGGACCTGACCGCAACCAACTCCGGCTCGACCGGCGGCATGACCGCCAGCCCCAGCGGTGCGGCAACGACCGCCGCGAGCCCCTCGGGTTCGGGTGCCAGCGCAGCCTGGCAACCGGTCGGCGACGTGGATTGGAGCAGTCTGCGGCTGACCGTACGGCTCTCCGAACCGGTGAGCGCGACGATCCTGAACAACGTGAAGATCAGCGAGGTCACCGGTGCGCAGACCACCCAGGCCGGCGGTGCCGTTGACCTGCAACCGTTGCTGCGCGACGGCGAGTACCGCTGCGACGGCAACGACACGCTCGTCATCACACCGCACGGCAACGGTCCGACCGTCACGTGGACGTTCAAGCGGCAGGTGTGACCCACCCTCCGGCCGGTCGAGGTTCGCCCTCGACCGGCCGTTTTACGCCGTCGGCAACGGGTAGAGGCCGACCGAGGATGTTGGCAGAGGAGGAAAACATGAGCACCGTCGTGGAATCAGTTGACGTCCAGGTGCCGGTGCGGACCGCCTACAACCAGTGGACCCAGTTCGAGGAGTTCCCGCGGTTCATGGAGGGCGTCACCGAGGTTCGACAACTCGACGACACCCACCTGCACTGGGTGATCGAGATCGGCGGCCAACACCGGGAGTTCGACGCCGAGATCACCGAGCAGCACCCGGATGAACGGGTCGCCTGGACCACCCGATCCGGCCCACAGCATGCTGGGGTGATCACATTTCACCGGCTGGGTGAGAATCTGACCCGGGTCACCGCGCAGATCGAGGTCGACCCCGAGGGCTTCGCCGAGAACGTAGCCGACAAGACCGGCGTCATCGACCGCCGGGTAAAGGGCGACATGAAGCGCTTTCGCGACTTCATCGAGAGCCGCGGCGGCGAGACCGGCGCCTGGCGCGGCGACATCAGCTGAGGAAGGTCAACCGTTGGCCGGCCGCTCATTCAGCGAAGCTTCCGCCCGGCCAACGAATGAGCCGGCCCAGCCACGACCTGAACCGCCCTAGGGC
>JBLNGJ010000441.1:0-6479 GCA_050264675.1 Micromonosporaceae bacterium | reverse complement strand
GATAGCGTTGCCGCCCGACCTGCCGCAGAACTACGTGCGGTCGGTCAACCCCGCGTATGAGCACATCCGCGCCTGGATCTCCTCGGTCGGTGCCGCCATCGCGGTCAACGACCTGGACGGCAAAGGCGTCGCCAACGACCTGTGCCTCGTTGACACCCGCAGCAACTCCGCCATCGTCACGCCGGCGCCGGAAAGCGGGCAATCCTACGCACCATTTGTCCTCAACCCGGCGCCGCGGCTACCGATGGGCCCGGCCATAGCTCCGATGGGATGCCTGCCGGGAGACTTCAACGGCGACGGCTGGAACGACGTGGTCGTGTACTTCTGGGGCCGCACCCCGGTGCTGTTCATGCACCGGCCCTCCGTTTCGGTGTTGGCGGCGACGACGTTCGTGCCGACCGAACTGGTTCCGCAGCAGCCAGGTCCGGACGGCACGTACATAGGACAGTTGTGGAACACCAACGCAGTGGCCGTGGCGGATTTTGATGGTGACGGTCATCCGGACATCGGTGTCTTCAACTACTTCCCCGACACGCAGGTGCTGGATCCACACGGTCGGCCTGGCGTCCAGATGAACCACTCCATGTCGCGGGCCAAGAACGCCGGCGGGGCCCACGTCATGCGCTGGAAGGCGGCGAACCCGGATCTGTCGGTGACCTTCGAGGAGCAGGTCGCGATCGACCCGGCGGTGTCGACGGGGTGGACGCTCGGGGCGGGCTCGGCCGACCTCGACGGCGATCTGCTGCCGGAACTGTATCTGGCCAACGACTTCGGCCAGGATCGGTTCTTCCACAACGTCTCGACCAAGGGGCACATCCAGTTCGCGCTGGCTGAGGGGCGCCGCGGTGCGTTCACCCCGAAGTCCCTTGTAGTCGGTCATGACTCTTTCAAGGGCATGTCCATGGAGTTCGGCGATCTGCTCGGTCGGGGCAAGTTCGACATGTTCGTCAGCAACATCACCACATCCTGGGGGCTCGAGGAGAGCAACATGGTGTGGCTCAACACGGCGCGCAGCCAGGCCGAGGCCGGCAACAAGATGAACGAGGGGATCGCCCCGTTCGACGACGGTGCCGCCGAAACGAACCTGGCCTGGGTCGGCTGGGGTTGGGACGCGAAGATGGCCGACTTCGACAACAGCGGTGTCCTCGCCATCGTCCAGACCTGCGGGTTCGTCAAGGGAACCATCAGTCGCTGGAACTGGCTGCAGGAGCTGGCCATGACCAACGACCTGCTGCTCCAGGAGCCGGGGATGTGGCCCAAGGCCGAGGTCGGCGACGACATCGCCGGGTCCCAGCCGCTCGCCTTCTGGGTTCGGGAGGACAACGGCCGGTACGTGAACCTGAGCTCCGACCTCGGCATCGATACCGACACCCCGACCCGGGGAGTGGCGATCGGGGACACCAATGCCGACGGCGCGCAGGACTTCGCAGTCGCCCGTCAGTGGGGGCCACCGGCGTTCTACCGCAACCGCAACGTGGGCCGGGACAACTACATCGGCCTACGCCTCTACCGGCCGGTTACGGGGGCCGCCACCGCCAACGGCCCGATCGGCTCGCCGGCCTACGGCGCGCAGGCCCGCATCGTCACCTCCGACGGTCATACCCAGATCGCCCAGCTCGACGGCGGCAGTGGCCACTCCGGCAAGCGCAGCTTCGACATCTTCTTCGGTCTCGGCCAGGCCGGACATAACCCGGTCTCGGTGGAGCTGACGTGGCGCGACCTCACCGGTGAGGTGCACCACCAGACGCTCGACCTGGCCGCGGGTTGGCACGACTTCGTCCTGACGGATCTGGCCCAGGAGGTGAGTGCGCAGTGACGGACATCAGCTACGCCGATGCGCCCACGACCACGGTGTCTACATTGGATTTGCCGCCGAACCGGTTGACACGGCCGGCGCCGGCCAGCACGCCGCCGGCGGTGCCGCGGGTCGACAAGAAGGATCCCCGGTATCTCGCGCTGCGCAACTTTGCGATTTCCATGTCCATATTCAATATTCTCGGATACACCGTGCTGGGGTTCGAACAGCCGTGGACCTGGCCGTTTTTTGCTCTTCTCGTTGGATATTCCCTCGAGCTCGTCATCGAGCTGGTCACGGCTCGGGTCAACCACCGTCGGCCGGCATTCCGGGGCAACGGTATGTGGGGCCTCTACACGTTCCTGCTACCCACCCACATCACGGCGCTGGCTTCCAACATGCTGCTTTACGCCAACACCGATTTCTGGCCGATCGCGTTCGCGGTAACGGTCGCGATCGGCCAGAAGGCGGTTCTGCAGGCGCCCATCAATGGTCGGATGCGCCACTTCATGAATCCGTCCAACTTCGGCATCACGGTGACCCTGATCGCGTTCTCCTGGGTGAACATCGCCCCGCCGTACCACTTCACCGAGCACGTTCCGGACGTCATTCGCATCGTGGTGCCGATCGTCATCATCACGGCCGGCACGGTGCTCAACGCGATGCTCACCAAGAAGGTCCCGCTCATCGTTGGCTGGGTCGGGTCGTTCGTCATCCAGGCCCTGATCCGGCACTGGGTGTGGGACGTCCAACTGTGGGCGGCGCTGGCGCCGATGACCGGCGTGGCGTTCGTGTTGTTCACGAACTACATGATCACTGATCCGGGAACCTCGCCGGGACCGGCCCGGTCGCAGTTCATGTTCGGCTCGATGGTCGGAGTCGTGTACGGCATCCTGATGACCTTCAACGTCGTCTACACGCTCTTCTTCGCGGTCACCCTCGTGTGCCTGAGCCGCGGCCTGCTCTGGTGGTTGAAATGGGCGCGCGAGCGACGCAGGCCCCAGCCGCTGGCGCACGCGGGGATTCTGGTCCGCCCGGTTCGCGCCACCGGCTGACGCCGCACGACTGGCCGACCTCGCAGGAGCGGCGACACGGCCCGGTCGACCGGGCCGTGTCGCCATCGGGACAGCCAACAACCAACTCCAGGAAGAGGGAGAAGCATGGCACAGCACCCAAGCCCCGTCCCTGACCTCATCGCCGACGGCGACGAAGTCGATCTCATGCTGGTCGACCTCGACGCGTCCGGGTGGGCGCTGGCCACGCCGGCGGAGGGCTGGGACATCGCCCACCAGATCGCCCACCTCTGCTCGGTATTCAAGCTGGCGGGTCTGGCTGTGGCCAACCCCGACGGCTTCAAAGCCGCCGCGGCGCAACTCAGTTCTGACTTCAATGCCAACGTGCAGGCGTCGATGGCCGAGTACCTGGCTGAGGAGCCGTCGGCGTTGCTGGCCCGCTGGCGGACCGAACGCTCGACAACCGAAAAGGCGCTCGGCGCGGTCGCGCCGGACCACATTGTGCCCTGGTTGGTCCGGCCGATTTCGGCATCGATGCTGGCTGCTGCCGGGATGATGGAACTGTTCGGCCACGGTCAGGACATCGCCGACGCATTGGGCGTGGTCCGCAAGCGCACCGACCGTATCGGTCACGTGGTCGCGTTCGGCGTGCACACCTGGGATTTCGGCTACCAGGCCCGGGGCATGGCCGCACCTGATGTCGGGTTCCGGTTCGAAATAACCGCGCCGTCCGGCCAGATGTGGGCGTTCGGTCCGGCTACCGCCGAACAGAAGATCACTGGACCCGCGGAGGACTTCTGCCTGCTGGTCACCCGCCGCCGCCACCGCGACGACCTGGCCCTGCGGGCGCAGGGAAGAGATGCCGACGAGTGGCTGACGATCGCGCAGGCGTACCGCGGTCCGGCGGGATCCGGTCGGACCCCGGGGCAGTTCGCGGCGTCACAACGATGACCGTTCCCGGCGGGCCTTGAGAGTTGCTTCCACGTGCCGATCGGCGCTACACCCGGCCACCACGGAGTTCGCGAAGTGGCCGGGTGTACTGCCGCCGGTTTCGGAAGGGTGGTCAGCGTGGCCCGCGGGTCACGGGAGCCCCCGGATCAACGCGATGCGGGCCGCCAGCTTGGCCGCGTCAACTCCAGACGCTGTGACCGCGGCGCCGGGGACCGGCGGCGGGACCGGTGCGCAGGTCGCATCCGGTCCGTCACCAGGCTGACGGGCGGGCAGCGCACCAGTGGCCAGGTAGTCGGCGATCGTGCCGTCGACGCACTCGTTGCCAAGGAACAGAGAGCTGGCGTGGCTTGTGCCACCAGGTTCGGCGAGCAGGCTGGAATGCGGGAACAGCCTGCGCACCTCAAGGCTTCCCTCGAAGGACGTGGCCGCGTCGAGGGTCTCGCCGACGAGCAGGACGCTCGCCACACCCTGCCCGTCGATGTGCACCGGTTGGCCCGCCGGCGCGGGCCAGTACAGGCACGGCGCGTTGAACCACGCGTTGAGCCAGGTGCTGAACGGCGCCTTCCGGTAGGTGTCCCACGTGTCACGCTGCCACGCAGCCAAGTCCTTGGGCCACCGCACGTCGGTGCACTGCACCCCGTTGGAGACGGCGTAAGCGTTGTCGTCACCCGGCCCGTCGACCACCTGGTACCAGCCGATCAGGGTATCGGAGTTCTTGTCGTGCACCCAGCCGGCGAACGCATCCGCGAGAGGGAGCCAGGTGAACTGCAAGTACCCGGCGTAGAGGAATATGTCGCTCCACTCGTCACCGCCGATGACACCGCCGGCCGGCGCTCGGTCGAGATCGTGGAGGGTCTGGTAGAACAGCTCCTCTACTGCAGCCTGCGTGGTGCCGAGGTGATAAACACTGTCGTACTGCGCAAGCCAGCTGAACCAGATCTTGATGTTGCGCTCGAAGGCCATGTCCTGGTTCAAGCTGGCCTGGTACCACACATAGCGCGGGTCCACATTGCTGTCCAGCACCATCCGCCGTACCCGCGTCGGGTAGACAGTGGCGTAGACCTGGCCGAGATACGTGCCGTATGAGTACCCGTAGTAGTTGATCTGCGATGCGCCCAGCGCGATCCGCAGGCTCTCCATGTCGCGCGCGGAATCCAGCGTCGTCAGGTGATGCAACAGCGGCCCGTCAGCGGCGCAGGCCCTGTCGTACGCCCGCGTGCGCGCGAGCCAGGTGCGCATGATGGCCGGGGTACTCGGCACGTACGGCGGCCGAGGCGCGCCAAAGTAATCCGGTTGGCAGGAGATCGCTGGCACGCTTGAGCCCACGCCGCGCGGGTCGAAACCAATCCAGTCGTACGCGTCGCCGGCCCCGTTCGGGACGAACCGACCCATGACCGCCATGCCCAGCCCGGAACCGCCGGGACCGCCGGGGTTGGCCAGCATGACGCCCTGGTACTGGGAATCGGGCGTGGTGTGAACGACGCGTGACACCGCGAGTTGGATCCTCGCGCCGCCCGGGTGGGCGTAATCGAGCGGTACCGAAAGGAATCCGCACTGCGCGCCAGCGGCGGCCAAGTTTGGATCGTCACATGCGCCCCACGCAATGCCGGTTCCCCCGGCGGCCGCGGCTGGGTTCGCCGATGCCCCAGAGCCGACTACCACCGCGGTCATGACGCCAACCACGGCCGCGACGAGGGATCTCTGCCGTCGGCGGCTGGTTCTACTCCTCACGTGACCTCCTCGGGTTTGAGTGGTGCGGACGGCCGTGAGGCATTCATCCGCATACTCGATGCTTGTCGGCCCCTCATACCGGCGTAAAGCTGCTTCTGTGCGCGATTCGAACCCACCGCCGGACAGGGACTCCCCGAACCCGAGGCATCGCCACACGAGACGGCCAGCCAGATGACGGAGCGTTGGACTGGCGTCGGCGAACACGAGCCCGGCCGGCCGTCGATGACGCTCCACAATGGATGCTGCCCGGCCACGCCGACGTGGCGATGCGGTTCACCGCGACCGCCTCACCGGAACTGGCGACGCCTGGTTTGTTCGATGATCATGATGTTGACGGGTCGGCTGGTGGGTCAAGGCCGGCGAGTTTGGCGCGGACCTGGGCGGCGTCGGGGTGGTCGAGGTCGTCGAGGATGGTCAGGGCTTGTTGCCAGGCGTCGCGGGCGGTGTGGGGGTTGCCGGCGGCGTGGTGGGTGTCGCCGAGGTGGGTGAGGGTGCCGGCCTCGTAATAGCGGTCGCCGAGGTCCCGGTAGAGGGTGATGGCCTGCTGGTAGCAGGTGATCGCTTGGGTGTGCTGGCCGAGGTGGTGGTGGGCGTGGCCGAGGCTGTCCCAGGTGCCGGCCTGCCCGTCGCGGCCGCCGAGCTGCTGGAGCAGGGTCAGGGCCTGCTGGCAGTAGGTCAGGGCCTGCTGGTGCTCGCCGAGCAGGGTGTAAGACCAGCCGACCGAGTTGAGGGCGTGGGCCTGCCCGATCTGGTGGCCGGTGGCCTGGTAGAGGTGCAGGGCTTGCTGAGCGTAGGGCAGGGCCTGCGCCGGCTGACCCCGCCGCTCCCACAGGAAGGCAAGGCTCAGGTGGGTGTGGGCGTCATCGATGCGACCCAGCCGGGTGTAAGCGTAGGCGAGGGTGCGTTGGATGCGGGCCTGGGCGGTGGGGTCGGCCAGCCGCTGCGCGGCGGCCACCGCCGCCCGCCCGACGGCCACCTGGTCGTGCCAG
>JBLNGJ010000440.1:0-6492 GCA_050264675.1 Micromonosporaceae bacterium | reverse complement strand
TGTAGTCGCCCCAAGCCGCCGACCCCGGCAGCGTGGCGAGGGCCCGTGTGCTTCGCCCCGGGTAGCCGGCCACCCCCGGCCACCCGTTACCCGCCGCGGCCGCACCGCCCGGCGCGCCGGCGGAGGCCGACTCGGGCGGTGCGGTGAGCATGCCAGCGGCCAGAGCGCCGGTCACGGCCACGGCCAGCGCGACGATCTTGATCGGACGCCGCGCTGCCCGCAATGATGTTGGTTGATCCACGGAGCTTCCCTTCGGCACGCCTGCGAAGTGAGCTGTCGGGTTCGGGCGCGAAGGTTGCCCGGCCGCGTTTAGCGGCTACACCCCGAGTGCTCCGTCGCACACCGGCTCCGGCCGGCGCGACCCAATGGCACGAGATCGGGTCCCCCGCTCCTGCCCACATCCGGGTCGTCAGGTGGGCCGCGGGACGGGCAGGACTCGGCGTGGTCCCGCGGCACCGGCGTGCTTCAGCACGCCGACGAGCCTTTCTAACCGAAAACTTCGTTACTCAACGTAGTTAAGATCTTGCGTGCCGTCTCGCGTGCAGGGCGAAGGTTCCGCCCCTGTCCAACCCCGCCCGACTTTGTGACTACCAACCGCACTGGATCGAGGACTATCTGTATATCGAATACGGTGATGTTCATCACTGAATTCGCCTGCCCGAGTTGTCCATTCCTTACCGATTCTGCAGTTTGTCCGACGAAAAGGATCATGCAATCGATGTCGCCGGCCTCCGGTAATCTCGTCGCATCCGCCGACCGGGACGGAGTCACAGCATGACCGACGACGCGCTCACCTCAGCGGAGGAGACAGCGTGATTGACGACGCGCTCACCTCAGCGGAGGAGACAGCGTGACCGAGCACAAGCTGCCGCTGCGGGCCAAGGTGGCCACCTCGGTGTCGCGCACCGCCGCCGCGCTGTCCCGGGCCGCCGGACGGGGCGACGGCTCGGTCATCGGCGGGTGGATCGGGCTGAAGATCGACCCACAGCTGCTCTCGCACCTGGCCGCCGGACGCCACGTCGCCCTCATCTCCGGCACCAACGGCAAGACGACGACCACGCGGCTCACCGCGGCCGCGCTCGGTGTGCTCGGTGACGTGGCCACCAACTCCCTCGGCGCCAACATGCCCACCGGGCACACGTCCGCGCTGGCCAAGGCCGGCCGTACGCCCTATGCGGTGCTCGAGGTGGACGAGCACTACCTGGCCCAGGTGATGGCGGCCACCACACCGGCCGTCGTCGCGTTGCTCAACCTCAGCCGCGACCAGCTCGACCGGGCCAAAGAGGTGGCCATGATGGCGACGCTGTGGCGCGAGGCACTACGCGACCACACCGCGCACGTGGTGGCCAACGCCGACGACCCGATGGTGGTCTGGGCCGCGCGGAATGCGCCGGCCGTGACCTGGGTCGCCTCCGGCCAACGGTGGCACGACGACTCCTGGGTCTGCCCCGAGTGCGGGTCGCATATCGAACGCGAGAGCGGCGTGTGGTGGTGCACCGGATGCGACCTACGCCGGCCCACTCCACAGTGGAGAGTTGATGAGGACGCCGTGGTCGGCCCGGACGGCACCCGGCACCCGGTCGCGCTGCAGCTGCCCGGCCGGGTCAACCGGGCCAACGCGGCCACCGCCCTGGCCGTCGCGGCCGAGTTCGGCGTACGCATCGCCGATGCCCTGCCCCGGCTGGCCCAGGTCGCCTCCATCGCCGGTCGCTACGCGGTCGTGCAACGCGACGGGCGCACCATCCGCCTGCTGCTGGCCAAGAACCCGGCCGGCTGGCTGGAGGCGTTCGACATGGCCGACAACGTGCCGACCCTGCTCTCCATCAACGCCCGCGACCCGGACGGCCTGGACACCTCCTGGCTCTACGACGTCGACTTCGCGCCGCTGCGCGGGCGGCGGGTGCTCATCACCGGTGACCGGGCCATGGACCTTGCCGTGCGGCTGGAGGTCAACCAGGTGCCCTTCGAGCACGTGCCGAGCTTCCGCCGGGCGCTGGCCGCGGTGCCGCCCGGGCGGCTCGAGGTGATCGCCAATTACACCGCGTTCCAGGACATCCGAGCGGAGCTCGACCGTGTCAACTGACGAACGGAGCTCGCATGTCACCTGACCACCCGATCCCGACGCCCCGGGCGCGGGAGTCGGCACTGCGCATCGTCTGGGTCTATCCGGACCTGCTCTCCACCTACGGCGACCGCGGCAACCTGCTGAGCCTGGCCCGGCGGGCGCGCGCCCGCGGCCTGGCCGTCGAGACCATCGAGGTGCGGGCCGACCAACAGGTGCCCAGCGACGCCGACATCTACCTGCTCGGCGGCGGCGAGGACGGGCCGCAGGCGCTGGGGGCGCAGCGGCTCAACGCCGACCGGGGGCGGCACCGCGCGGTGCAGCGGGGCGCGGCCGTGCTCACCGTCTGCGCGGGTTACCAGCTCTTCGGCTCGTCGTTCTTCGCCAAAGGCGAGCAGTGCGCCGGGCTAGACCTGTTGGACCTGCGCTCCGACCGCGGGCCGGCCCGGGCCGTCGGTGAGCTCGCCGCCCAGCCCGACCCCGCGCTGGGTCTGCCGGTGATCACGGGCTTCGAGAACCACGGCGGCCGCACCCTTCTCGGCCCCGGCGTCCGCCCGCTCGCCCAGGTCAGCGTGGGCATCGGCAACGACGGTCGCACCGAGGGCGCTTGGCACGGTCGCATCATCGGCACCTACCTGCACGGCCCGGCGCTGGCCCGCAACCCCGCCCTGGCCGACCTGTTGCTGCGCTGGAGCACCGGCGCCGAGCTGGCGCCGTTGGACGACACCTGGCCGAGCCGGTTGCGGGCCGAGCGGCTGGCCGCCGTGGGCGCCTGACCGCGCGTCACGCCGCCGGCAGCTCGACGCCGCTCATCTCGGCGCAGGCCCGCAGTAGCCCGTCCTGGAGCGCCACGTCCGAGGCGGCCGGGTTGGCCGGCACGGTCTGGCCGCGCTCCAGCAGGCGGCCGGTGACCGTGGCGCCCGGCTCGTCGCTGACGGCGAGCCACACCGAGGTCGCCGCCCCGTCGGCCAGGTCGTCGGGTGCGCCCGCGCCGCCCATGCGGGTGCGGACCCAGCCCGGGTTGACCGCGTTGCTGCGCACCCCCGTGTGCAAGCGGGCGACCGCGAACGCGAGCATCACGTCGTAGAGCTTCGAGTCGCAGTAGGCCTGAAAGCCCTGCCATTCCCGGCGTTCGAAGTGCAGGTCATCCAGGACGGCCACGCCCTGGGCCTGCAGGCCGGAGGAGAGGTAGACCAGCCGCGCCGGCATCGGCATCAGCGCGGTCAGCACGTACGGGGCGAGCACGTTGACCTGGAAGATGCGCTCCAGGCCGTCGTCGGTGGTGGTTCGGGCGTCGGTTCGCCCCACCCCGACGTTGTGCACCACCGCGTCGTAGGTGCCGAGCCCGTTCGCCGCCTCGGCCAACGCGATGGTCTCGCGCAGTGAGGCCACGTCGCCGACCGCCACCGCTGCCGCGCCCGGCACCGCGGTCCGGGCCACCTCGGCCCGCTCCTCATTGCGCGCGTGCAGCACCACCCGATGGCCGCCGCGCACGAGGCTGCGGGCCACCTCGGCGCCGATGCCGTCGGTGGAGCCGGTCACGAAGACACTCGCCACCACATCCGTCCTCTCGGGTCCGCCGGTTCCCGCTGTCGCACGTTAGGCGGTGCCCAGGCCCTGCTGCGGATCAGGCCGTGCCGCGGACCGCCCAGGCCCGGGCCACCAGCGCGATCGACCCATCACTGCCGGCCGGCAGGTTCGCCCGCAACTCCTCGCGCAGCCGGTCCCGCCGCTCGGGCGGCAGGCTCATCGCGTAGCCGGGGGCCGGCCCCTGGCCGCCGAGGAACGGCGTCCAGTAGTCGTCGAAGTCGGCGAAGACGGTCGGCACCTCGATCGCGCGGGTATCCACATTGGTGACACCGGCCGACTGGAACAGCGCGGCGAGCCGGTCCGGCTGGCAGATCGAGAAGCGGCGACCCTCATCGAGCTCGGCCGCGGTCGGGTCGAGACGGGTGGCGGCGTCCCAGAAGTAGCGCATGAGCTGCATCCGCCCGGCGTAGTCCCAGACGTACGCGGCGACCGTGCCGCCGGTGTTCGCCACCCGCCGCATCTCCCGCACCGCCCGGTCCGGCTCGGGCACGAAGTTGAGCACCAGCCCGCTGACCACGTGGTCGTAGGTTCGGTCGGGTGCCGGTAGCGCGGTCGCGTCGGCCACGGCCAGCCCGACGCCGGTCAGCTGGGTCCGGGCGTGGCGCACGAAGCCCAGCGACGGGTCGACGCCGGTGACCCGGGCCGGCCGGGCGCGGGCGATGACGGTCGAGGCGAGCGCACCCGTCCCGCACCCGACGTCGAGCCAGCGTAGGCCGGGTGGCGGCGCGAGCCAGTCGGCGAAGTCCACGGCCACCCGCCGGCTCCACCGCCCCACGTACGGCTCGTAGCTCTCGCCCGCGGCCCAGGTCTGTAGCGTCATGGCATCCCTCCGCGATCATCGTGGCAAGCCGGTGCGGTCGCGACAAGGTGGCGCGGCCCGACCAAAAGCGGTTGCCCGCCCGGCCGCGCTGCCTAAGGTGGCCGGTGTGGACATCATGCAGCTGACGACCCGGTCCTACCAGCCGGGCGATGCTGCCGCGCTGACCGCATTCCTCAACTACCTCGACGCCTACGCGGGAGCCGAAGCCGGCCTCAGCGACGACGACACCCACACGCTGCTGTCAACCCAGACCCACGATGTCGCCCAGGACACGGTGCTCACGTTCGACCCGCACGGGGCGCTGATCGCGGCCACGGTCCTGCTCGCCCCGCCAGCCGGGGGCTACCGGATCAACCTGGTGGGTGGCGTGCATCCGCAGTGGCGCGGCCGCGGCCTGGGCCGCCGCCTGCTGGACGAGCAACTCACCCGGGCCGAACAGGTGCGCCGGCTGCGCGCGCCGCGGGCCGACTGGCAGGCCCACGCCGCCGTGCCGGTCACCGATGCGGACTCACCGCGGCTGTACCGACGCTTCGGCCTGGCGCCCGTCCGCTACTGGTCGGATATGAAGGCCGACCCGGCCGGCGCGCCCGAGCTGGCGCTGCCCGATGGGATCGTGGCGGCGCCGTACTCCGCCGAGGACGACTGGGCCGTGCACGCCGCCCACATGGAGGCCTTCACCGATCACTGGGGCTACCAGCGCCGCGAGTTCGACGACTGGGTCGCCCTGACCGTGCATTCGTCGGCATTCCAGGCCCAACTGTCACTGGTGGCCCGCGACGGCGACGCGGTCGCCGGTTACGTGCTGTGCTACGGCGACCCCGACCCGGCGCAAATCTACATAGGACACGTGGGTGTCCGGGCTCCCTGGCGGCGCCGGGGCCTGGCCGGCGCGCTGCTCGCCCGGACGCTGCGAACGGCGCACCGGCTGGGCTACCGTACGGCCGCGTTGAGCGTGGACGCGCAGAGCCCGACCGGTGCCGTCGGTGTCTACCAGCGGGTGGGTTTCACCGTCGCCCACCAGGGGGTCACCTACTCCCGTGACCTGCCGGCGATCCGCTAGCCTACGGTGCGGTCGTCGGCCAAGGCCGGGACGGGAGAGCTGTGGTTCCCACGCTAGGGCACGTCGGCCCGGTGCCGATCTCGACGCACAACGTCTTCGTGGGGCTCGGCGTGCTGGCCGCCGCGCTCGTGTTCCTGACCGAGGTGAGGCGGCGCCGTGTCACCGACGACCGCATCTGGATCGTCGTTGCCGGTGCGCTGGTGGGGGGCGCGTTGCTCGAGCGCCTCGGCACCTGGGTGCAACACATCGACCTGAGCCAGAACGCGAACCTGTCGGAGCAGTGGCTCTACGGCAACCGCAGCATCCTCTCCGGACTCGTCGGCGCCTACGTCGGCGCGCTCGTCGCGAAGCGGTTCAGCGGCTACCGATCGCGGACCGGCGACCTGTTCGCGCCCGCGGTGGCGATCGGCATGGCCATCGGCCGCGTCGGCTGTCTGCTCACCGAGTTGCCCGGAACCCCGACGAGCGGGCGGTGGGGGATCACCCTCACTCCGGAGCAGGCCGCGACAATTCCTCGCGCCGTGGCCGGAGTGCCGCTGCACCCGTCATTCGCGTACGAGATTGCTTTCCACCTGGCGGCCTTCGCCGCGTTGTGGTGGCTGCGCGGCCGGATCGCCGAGCCGGGTGAGCTGCTCAAGATTTACCTGGTCGGATACGCGAGCTTTCGCTTTCTGGTCGAGTTCGTGCGGGGCAACGAGGTGGTATACGTAGGCCTTACCCGGCCGCAGCTCTTCCTGCTGGCCTGTGCGCCGATGCTCGCCTGGCATGTGGTCCGCCAAACCCGGCGCGGCGTCTACTTCGGACGCCGTACGGCCGGCCAGATACCGGAGGTAGCGGCATGACCGATCCGGCACCCGAACCCCAGCAGCCAAGCGACCCCGAGCCCGTTCCGTACCCCCAGCACCCGGCGAACCCCGGGCCGACCCAGCCGGCGACGAACCCGCGCCAGATCCGGGCGAC
>JBLNGJ010000439.1:0-6332 GCA_050264675.1 Micromonosporaceae bacterium | reverse complement strand
CGCCCCCCCCCCCCACGACACCGACCAGGCCGAGCGGGTCGCGGCGGGTCACCTCGAGCGGCCCGACCCGCACCAGGCCCCGCCGCGTGGTCGGCACCGGATAGCCGACCTCGCTGACCCGGCCTCGTCGCAGCCGCAGGACCGGCACCGGCACGGTGGTCGATCCGACGGGCGTGCGGCACCGGTCACGGGCGAGCAGGCTGGCGCCGAAGATCCGGCTCGCGTTCGTGATCCGCAGCCGCACCCAGCATGGCTCGCCGCGGAAGATGCGATCCGGTTCGATGCCGCGCTCGATATCCAGCCGCGGCCGCCAGGCCACGAAGGCGAGCCCCACCACGACCGCCAGGACGGCCGCGCTGCCCAGCACCGCCAGCTCCGGATAGCCGAAGCGGTAGCCGGCACCGAGCAGCACCACGCCGGCCGCGAGCACGCCATAGCCGCGGGTCGTCACGCGCACGATCAGGCCCGCGCGCCCACCGGGTCGGCGCGCTGAGGCTCCACTGAGGACGCCGTCGGCACCGGCACCTGCGCCATCACGCCGCTGAGCACCTCGGTCGCGGTGACGCCGCGCATGGCGGCATCGGGGGCGAGTAACAGCCGGTGCGCGAAGACCGGCTCGACCAGTGCCTTGAGATCCTCCGGGATGACGTAGGCCCGGCCGTGCGCGAGCGCGTACGCCTGGGCCGCCCGGGTCAGCGCGATCACGCCGCGCGGGCTGACCCCGATGCGCACCTGCGGGTGCGCGCGGGTCACCGCGGCCAACCGCACGGCGTACGCGTAGAGCGGGTCGGCCAGGTAGACGCGGTGCGCCAAGCGGATGAGCTGGGCCACCGCCGTGGTGTCGGTGACCGCGCCGAGGTACTCCGGTGAACGGCCGGCCGCGGCTCCGCGCAGCACCTCGATCTCCACCGACTCGGCCGGGTAGCCGAGCGTGAGCCGCATGAGGAACCGGTCGAGCTGAGCTTCGGGCAGGCGGTAGGTGCCGTCCATCTCCACCGGGTTCTGCGTCGCCACCACCAGGAACGGTCGGGGCACGGGATGGCGCACGCCATCCACCGTCACGTACCTCTCCTCCATCACCTCCAGCAGCGCCGACTGGGTCTTCGGCGAGGCCCGGTTTATCTCGTCGGCGATCACGATATTGGCGAAGACAGGTCCACTGTGGAACTCGAACTCCCGGCTGGCCTGGTTGAAGATGGTCACTCCGGTGACGTCGGAGGGCAGCAGGTCCGGGGTGAACTGGATGCGTCGCCACTCGCCGCGCACCGAGGCGGCCATCGCCCGCGCGAGCGTGGTCTTGCCCACGCCGGGCACGTCCTCGATGAGCAGGTGCCCCTCAGCGAAGAGGCCGGTGATGGCCAACCGCACCACGTCCGGCTTGCCGAGCACCACCGAGGCGACGTTCGCGGTGACCCGGGTGGCCACCTCGGCGAACGCCTGAACCTCCTCGATGGACAGACTCGCCGTCGAAGCTGACCTCAGGTCCTGCACCATCGGGACGTGTTCCTCCGCTCGACTCACCCGGCACCGGCGCTACCGGTGGCAAACGTTGCGACGGCCGGGGCAGCGTCGCGCGGGCGGCGACCTCCGGGCCGCGGGCCATCCTAGAGGTTCGATACACCGATGGGCGACCCCTGAGCGCCGGGCGGCCGCCGTCAGGCGGGGCGGGCGGGCGCGTCCAGGCTCATGCCCGGGCCACGCCGGCCGAGTCGAACGTGGCGACCTCGGTCAGCAGCCGGGCGGCGCTGGCCACCAGGGGGAAGGCGAGCAGTGCACCGGTGCCCTCACCCAACCGCAGGCCGAGGTCGACCAACGGGTGCAGACCCAGATAGCCCAACGCCACCGTGGCCCCCGGCTCGGCGGACCGGTGCCCGGCCACCATGGCGCCGACCGCGGCCGGGCACAGAGCCGCGGCGACGAGTGCGGCCGATCCAGCGATGACCCCGTCCAGGATCACCGGCCGCCGCTGCTGCGCGCCACCGAGGATGAAGCCGGCCAGGGCGGCGTGCTCGAGGCCACCCACGGCGGCGAGGACGCCGACCGGGTCGGCCGGGTCGGGCCGGTGCCGGGCCAGGGCCTGCGCGACGATGTCGGTCTTGCGGGCCAGCATGGCGTCGTCAATGCCGGTGCCGCGTCCGGTCACCGCCGCCGGATCGGCGCCGGTGAACGCCGCGATGAGCGCCGCGGCCGGGGTCGTGTTGGCGATGCCCATGTCGCCGGTGAGCAGCACGTCGGCACCGTCGGTGGCGCACTCGGCGGCGATGTCCAGGCCGACCTGGATCGCGGCCAGCGCTTCGGCGTGGCTCAGCGCGGGCTCGCGGCTCAGGTCGCCGGTGCCGGCCCGGACCCGGCAGGGACCGGGCGGGCCGGTGGCCACGCCCACGTCCACGACCCGCACCTGCGCGCCGACCTGACGGGCGAACGCGTTGACGACCGCGCCACCGGCTTGGATGTTGGCCACCATCTGGGCGGTAACCGCCTGCGGCCACGGGCTGACGCCCTGCGCGTGAACCCCGTGGTCGCCGGCGAAGACCGCGACCGCCGGTCGCACCGGCACCGGCGGCGGGCATTGGCCAGCGATCCCGGCCAGGCGTACGGCCAGCTCCTCCAGCGCGCCCAGCGAACCCGCCGGTTTGGTCAGCCGGGCCAACCGTTCGCCGGCCGCGGTCATCGCCTCGGCGTGCAACGGCGCGATCGCCGCCACGGTGACGCTCAGCCCCATGCGACTCCCTCGGTCACGGCCGAGTTTAGGGCCCGGTGCCGCCGGCCCCCGGCCGCGCGGTGATCTCCGCGACCACTTCGCCGAGGGCGGCGATGAACCCGTCGATCGTCGCCGGGTCGCGTACCGCGATGCGCAGCCAGTCCGGGCCGAGGCCGGGAAACGTCTCGCCGCGGCGTACCGCGTACCCCCGCTCCCGCAATGCCACCCGCACCGCGGCCCCGCGGGCCACCCGAATCAGCACGAACGCGGACGCGGCCGGGGCGGCCACCCGTACGCCACGCACCCGGGCGAGCCGGTCGACCAGGTAGGCCCGGTCGACGGCCAGTTCGGCGGCGAGCCGCTCGCCCTCGGCCGCCGCGGCGTCGGACGCGCAGGCGATCGCGGCCGCCAACGCCGGGGTGGAGACCGGCCACAGCGGCTGCACCGCGCCGAGCCGCGCCACCAGGTCGGCCGCGGCGAGCAGGTACCCGATGCGCAGCCCGGCCAGCCCCCAGGTCTTGGTGAGGCTACGCACCACGACCAGCCCGGGCAGATCCCGGCGCTCGGCCACCGAGACCGGCTCACCGCCGTGCACCGTGTCGGCGAACGCCTCATCGACGACGAGGATCCGGCCGGGTCGGGCCAGTTCGACGACGAGCCGGGCCGGGTGGGCCACCGACGTCGGGTTGGTTGGGTTGGTCAGCAGCACCAGGTCGGCATCGTCCGGCAGGCGCGCCGGGTCGAGGGCGAAGCCGTCGGCCTCACTGAGAACGTGGCGGGTCACCGGATGACCGGCGGTCCGCAGGGCCGCCTCCGGCTCGGTGAACTGGGGATGCACCACGATCGCGCGCCTGGGCGTCAACGCCCGGGCGAGCAGCACGAACGCCTCAGCGCCACCAGCGGTGAGCAGCACCTCGGCGGCCGGCCGGGCATGGCGGCGGCCGATGGCGGCGCGAGCCGGCCCGGGGTCCGGATAGCGGGCCAGATCACCGAGCGCCGCCGCGATCGGGTCAGCCAGCCACCGCGGCATCGGCCCGACCCGGACGTTGACCGCGAGGTCCACCAGGCCGGGCGCCAGTTCGGCGTCGCCGTGAAATCGCAGGGCAGCATCGGGCCCGGGCGCGCCAGGTACCTGCATCTCGATGATCGTGCCCGACGCGACCCGCGACCGCCGCGCCGGCTCCCGTGAAGCAGGGGCACCTTGTTATCCCGAAAACGTTAATACGGTGCCCGTGCTTGCAAAGTCCAGCCGCGAGTGTCCCAATTATCCTAACTTGGGGGCATGACGAAGCGGAAGCCTGCCCGTTCGAGCCGCCTCACCCCCGTCGTGCGCGCCGGGCTGATCGCCGGTGTCGCGGCGGCCACGGTGGCGTTTCCGCTCGCCGCTATCTGCGGGTTGGGGGCGCTGGCGGTGGCGGGCTACATCGAGTCGCTGCCGAGTCAACTGACGTTCCCACCGCCGGCCCAGGTGAGCTACCTCTACGCGGCCGACGGCAAGACCCTCATCACCCAGTTCTACGAGGAGTATCGCCGCTACACGCCGTACAACCAGATCTCGCCCCACGTCGTGCAGGCGATCGTGTCCAGTGAGGACCAACGCTTCTACGATCATCACGGCGTGGACCTGCGCGGGATCGTCCGGGCGTTCGTGGCCAACCAGCGCGCCGGCGCGGTCTCCCAGGGCGCGTCGACGTTGACCATGCAGTACGTGCGCAACGTGCAGCGCGACGCGGCCCAGTCCCCACAGCAGGTGCGGGATGCGACCGAGCAGACCCCGGTGCGCAAGCTGAAGGAGATGCGGCTCGCGGTCGCCGTCGAGCGGCAGCTGACCAAGGAACAGATCCTCGAGCGCTACCTGAACGTGGCCTACTTCGGCCACCGGGCCTACGGCATCTACGCCGCCGCCGAGGTCTACTTCTCCAAGCGGCCGAACACGCTCACCCTGGCCGAGGCGGCCACGCTGGCCGGGTTGGTGAAGGCCCCTTCGGCGTACGATCCGGCGACCGACAAGTACGCGGCCCGGCAGCGGCGCGACTACGTCATCGACCGCATGGTCGAGATGCATTACGTCACCCCCGCGCAGGCCGCGGTGGCGCAGCGCCAACCGATCCGGCTGCGGTTGACCAACCCGCCCAACGACTGCATCTCGGTCAACCCCGCGCACAACGACTGGGGCTTCTTCTGCGACATCTTCAAGAACTGGTGGCGCGGGCAGGAGGCGTTCGGGGCCACGCCGGAGCAACGGGAAGAGAACCTGCGCCGGGGCGGGTACACCATCGTCAGCACGCTGGATCCCCGGCTGCAGCGGATCGCCCGGACCCAGGTGACCCGCCACGAACGGGTAGGCAGCTCGTACGCGCATGGCGTGGTCGCCATTGAACCGGGCACCGGCATGATCAAGGCCGCCGCGGTCAACCGCCGATACAGCCTCGACCAGCGGCACAACGGACCGAACACCGTCCACGGAGCGCAGGTGCCCAGCACGTACCCCAACACGGTCAACCCGTTGCTGGGCGGCGGCGACATGCCCGGCTACCAGGCCGGCTCGACGTTCAAGATATTCACCCTGCTCGCCGCGCTCGACCTCGGTGTGCCGCTGAACGCGCGGCTGATGGCGCCCTACCAGTTCCGTTCGATCTACCTCGCCGGCGAGGGTGACCCGACCAGTTGCGGCATCCACTGGTGCCCCCACAACGCCAGCAAAAGCATGACCGGCGTGCAGACGCTCTGGTCGGGCTTCGGCAAGTCGGTCAACACGTTCTTCGTCCGGCTCGAGGAGATCGTCGGTGCGCAGCGAGCGGTGCAGATGGCCGAGCGGCTCGGGCTGACCTGGCACACCCCGATCGATCGGCTGATGGCCCAGCCCGAGCACGCCGGCGGCTGGGGTGCGTTCACGCTCGGCGTGGCCGACACCACCCCGCTGGAGATGGCCAATGCGTACGCCACGATCGCCGCCGACGGCCGCTACTGCGAACCCTGGCCGGTGCGGTCGATGGTCTCGGCGGCCGGCGCCACCGTGGACGCGACACCCAACTGCCATCAGGCGCTGCGTCCGCAGGTCGCGCGGGCGGCGGTGGACGCGGCGCGCTGCGTGACCGGGTACGGGGCGGCGCTGGGCAGTTGCGGCGGCTGGTCGACCGCGTCCGGCGTCTACGGCGCGGTGGGACGGCCGGTGGCCGGCAAGACCGGCACCACCGACGACACCCGCGCCGCGTGGTTCATCGGCATCACGCCGACCCTGGCCGCGGCGAGCTTCATCGCCGACCCGGACAACATCTTCCACGTGGCCGGCGACCGCAGCTCGTGGAAACCGACCTCGACGGTGGCCGGACTGCTGCGCCTGGGCCTGGCCGGCACACCGGTGCGCTACTTCACCCCGCCGGACCGGAACACCGCCTACGGCAACTCCTTCCTGGGCGAGCAGCGCGACCGCCCTCGCCGGTCGCGGCGCTGACCGGTCCGGATAGCCTGCGGAGGACGTGTACCGGTTCCTGCTCAGTCCGCGCTGGATCGGCCTCGGTCTGCTGATGGCCCTGGCCGCCACCACCATGGTCGGGCTCGGCCTGTGGCAGCTCGACCGTTACCACCTGCGCGCCGGCGTCAACGCCCGCATCGACGACGCCGCCACCCG
>JBLNGJ010000438.1:0-10901 GCA_050264675.1 Micromonosporaceae bacterium | reverse complement strand
CGAGCGGTGGCTCGAGCACGCGGCCGGGCGCGGCTTCCCCGCGTACGCGATGAGCCTGCGCGGTCACGGCGACAGCGGCACCGCGCGCCGCACCACGCTGCGCGCGTACACCCACGACGTGGTGCAGGTGGCCGCGCGCCTGCCGACGCAGGCCGTGCTCATCGGGCACGGCGTGGGTGGGCTGGCGGTGGCGCGGGCGCTGGCCCGCTACCCGGCCCGGGCCGGCGTGCTGATGGCGCCGGTGTTCGGTGGCCTGGACACGTTCGGCACGGCCTTGCTGCGCAACCCGGCCGGCACCGTGCCGGCCATCTTCGGCGCCCGGCTGCGGCTTCGCCGCCGGCAGCTCTTCGGTCGTGAGCTCAGCGGTGCCACGGCGCGTGAGTACGCCCGGCGCATCGCCTACACGTCGGCGCCCCTCGCGCAGTGGCAGCTGCTGCTGCACCGGGCGCCCGAACCGCCGGTCGGTGACCCGCCGGTGCTCGTGCTCGGCTCACCCGACGACCGGATCGTGCCACGCCGGGCGCTGGAGCGGGCGGCCCGTCGCTACGGCGGAGCGCCACTGCTCTTTCCCGGCATGGGACACGACCTCATGCTCGACGCCCGGTGGAAGGAACCGATCGACGCGATCCTCGACTGGCTGGACAAGTCCCGGTAGCCTCCCGGTGCTCGCTCCGCCCGCACGGTGAGCCGGCCCTGCCCGCCTTCCTTGTCGACTGGGTGTCGTCGCTCGGGCGCGTCCGGGCCGGGCAGGTTTCTGAATCGAGCCCTCACCGCCGGGTGATCGGTGTTTCCGGTCGGAAATGTGCAGGCGAACTGCAGGCGAACTGCACGCCAATGGCCGGAGATCGTGATCTCCGCGGGGCAGTGCCCTCGGTCGGTAGACGGGCAGCTCGTAACTGCCTGGGGCAGAATCAAGGAACGAGCCATCGCTCGCGTGGGGCAGTGGGCTGGATCCTGGAATCTGCCCCTGCCCAGGGCTACCGAGGGCCGGTCAGACCCGGGCGCCGTCGTCGGGGTCGTCGTCGTCCTCGTCGCCGGGGCGTAGGCGAAGCACCAGCGCGACGAAGCCGGCCACGATCGCGCCGAAGCCCAACAGCACCGACACACCCTCCGAGGTGAACAGCAGCGACGGGTGCAGGAACACCACGAGACCGCCGATGACGCCGAGCACGCCGAGCACGGTGGGCAACGCCGGCCTCGGCAACGGTGGTGGCGGCGGTGGCGTGTAACCCTCGTCGGTCTCGTCCGGCAGATCGGCGCCGAACGTGTCCAGCGCGTCGAGCAATGACGGCGGTTCTTCCTCGGGCGGGCGAGGGGTTGCCGTGGGCCGCTCGTCCGGCCCGGCGATCGGGGCGGCCACCTCGGACCGTGACTCGGCCGTCTCGGACCGGGCCTCGGCCGGCTCGGCCAATGCCTGGGTCGGTTCGGGCCGGGCCGGCGCCGCCGGTTCGGGCAGATCCTCAGCGGCCGGCCAGGGGCGCACCGGCGGCACCGTGTCGGTCGCGAAGCCGGCCACGATGGCGCTCCAGACGGGATCGTCGTCACTCGCGTCCTCGGCCGGCGCGTCGGCGTCGGCGGCGAGGCGGGCGAGGTAGTCGCGGGCCGTGGCGAGGTGGGTGCGGTCGACGTAGAGCCGGTCGGTGGGGCGGTTGGGCAGGGTCGCCGTTCTGGTCACCGGATGCAGGTCCGAGGACGGGCGCAGGTATGCGGCGATGCCGTCCAGGGCGAGCACGTCCAGCAGGTGCTCGCCGATGCGCGGATCGACGTCGCCGGCCGCCGCGTACTCGGCCGCGACGAGGCCGTTGTCGCGGCGCCCGCGGCGCGGCTCAGACATCGCCGTTGCGGGGTCCGCGCCGCCGCTTAGCCATCGCTGTCGCGGCGGCCACGGCGCGGATCAGTCATCGCGTCCCTCCCCACGCCTTGCATCGTGACAGCCCGAACCCTACCCGGCCAACCCGCGCCGAGGAGCGGTGCGGGCTTCTTGATGCGATCATCTGAGGCAGTGGTGCGTAGGCTCGGCGGCGACGGCGCGAGGAGGAGACGGATGCTGTACTGGCTGTTGAAGTACATCGTCCTCGGCCCCTGGCTGAGACTGATCTTCCGACCGCACGTCGAGGGCGGTGACCATGTGCCGGACGAAGGCCCGGCCATCATTGCCAGCAACCACATCTCGTTCTCCGACTCCATCTTCATGCCATTGATGGTCAAGCGGAAAGTCACGTTCGTGGCCAAGGCCGAGTACTTCACCGGACGCGGCCTCAAGGGTTGGCTGACCCGTCTGTTCTTCGCCGGAGTCGGCACCATCCCGGTTGACCGCGCCGGTGGTCGGGCCGCGCAGGCGGCCATCGACACCGGGCTACGCGTCCTGCGTGAGGGCAGGCTCTTCGGCATCTACCCCGAGGCCACCCGTTCACACGACGGCCGGCTCTACCGGGGCAAGACCGGGGTGGCCCGGCTGGCCCTGGAGAGCGGCGCGCCGGTGATCCCGGTGGCGATGCTCAACGCCGATGAGATCCAGCCGCCGGGCCGGATCATCCCAAAGATCAAGCGCGTGCGGATCCGGTTCGGCCGGCCCATCGACTTCTCCCGCTACGCCGGCATGTCCGGCGACCGCTTCATCGAACGGGCCGTCACCGACGAGATCATGTACGAGCTGATGACGCTCTCCGGTCGCGAGTACATCGACGTCTACGCGCAGAAGGTGAAGGCTCAGCTCTCCAAGCCGCCGCCGCCGGCCGAACGCGAGCCGGCCGGACCGACCGCCAGCCTCGCCGCCTGAGTCAGCTCGGTCAGCAGGCCCGGGGCCCGGTTGCGCCGCGCGAAGGCGGTCACCTCGGTCACCACCGGCCGGGCGGCCGGCGCGTCGCCGCCGGCGAGCAGCGCGCGTCCACACGCGGCGAGGGAGAGCATCTTGTCGCTGACGTTGCCGATGCGCCCGTAGATGCGCGCCGCCTCGCGATGCTGGGCCGCGACGAGCGAAGGCTGCTCGGCGCCGATGGCCCCGGCGACGGTGGCCAGGCCGGCATGCACCCAGGGCGTGGGATGCCGGGCCCGCTGCAGCATCCGGCGTACCTGGGCGCTCGCCCCCGGGCCGAGGATCGACGCGGCCCGGGAGGCGGCGGCCACCCATTCGCCGAAGGCGAGCATCCGGGTCGCCACCCAGTCCTCCTCCAGCTCACCCAGCAGCTGCTGCGCCTGGGGCGCCCGGCCCTGCAACGCCCGGCAGAGCGCGGCATTGGCCAGCGTGGCCCGCAGCACCCGGCGGAACCCGCCGCGGCGGGCCACCTCGAGCACCTCGTCGACCTCGTCGCCCGGCCCGCCGGTGTCCTCCTGGCGGAGCACCCGCAGCCAGGCCGAGATGGCGACCGCGCCCAGGTCCCACTCGGCCCGGCGGCGGCTCATCGAGGCCGCGGTGGCGCGCAGCGACCGTTCCCAGTCGCCGGCGAAGTAGGCCCGGGCCGCCTCGTCGGCGAAGCTGGTGGCAAGGCTGTAGCCACCGGCGATGTCGACCGAGTTCTGCTCGTCGATGAGCTTGGCCGAGCCGGCGATGTCACCCTCCTCTTGCACCGCCCAGGCCAGGTTGTGGACCGCGCGGCGGCGGCTGACCAGACGCAGCTGCCGGCAGTGTTCGGTGATCTCGCTGAGGGCGGCCAGGCCCTCGGCGTCCCCGGAGAGGTAGCCGGCCATGGCCAGCGTGATCATCGCGTTCGCCCGGACCTCGGCCAGCCCGCACCGTTCGGCCATCTCGGCCGCGGCGTCGGCGGCGGCGATGGCCGGCTCGTTCTCGTAGTTCATCATGTGCACCCGGGCCAGCTCGAGCAGCGCCGCCGCCTTCTCCTCGGAGTCGGGTAGGTCGGTGTAGAGCTGCACGGCCCGGTCCAGGTGGGCCAGGCACCCCGGCCGGTCGGCCCGGGTGAGCGCGGCCGTGCCGAGCAGCGTCCAGGCCCGCGCGGCGCCAGCCTGGTCGCCGGCGTGCAGCAGTGCCGTGGCGAGGTCGGCGAGCCGGTCGACGCCGCCTTCGGCGAAGAACCGGTCGCTGTCGTGGTAGAGGGCGAGTTCGGCGGCGAGCAGCTCGAGTGCGAGGTCACGATCGAGCTTGAGGCTCAGCGCCCGCTCGGCCAGGTTCGCCGCGGTGGTCAGCGCGTGCAGCGCATACGCCCGGCGGGCCGCGCGGTGCAGCGACTCCCGGGCCGGGGCCGCGTACGGTGTCGCGTCCATTCCGCTGCTGCGGGCGATCTCGTGCGCGGCCCAGCGGTGGTTGGCGAGCACCTCGACCACGTCGGTCTGGCGGCCCTCGGTGACCGCGTCGAGCCAGTCGGCCACCCGCTGGTGCCGGGCCACCCGCTCGGCCCGGGGCAGCCGGCGATAGCACACGTCACGCACGAGCACGTGGCGGAACCGGAACTCGGCCTCACCGGCCATTGTGGAGGCTGGCCGTTCCTGCACCAGGCCGCGCTGCTCGAGCCGGGCCAGCGCCCGCTCCACCCGTTCCACCGATGCGCCGAGCGCGGCCGCCACCGAGCCCGGCCAGAACTGGATGCCGACCACCGCGGCGGTCTGCAGGGTGGACCGGTCGGCCGCGTCGAGCAGGTCCAGCCGGTTGGCGATGACCGCCTGGACGCTGTCGGGCATGGGTGGCCCGGCGTCGCCCGGTTCGAGGCTCCACAAAGGACCGATCTGGCGTAGCAGGCCCTTCTCGACCAGCATCCGCACGTACTCGTGGGCGTAGAGCGGGTTGCCGTCGGCGAGCTCGACGAGCGGCTGCAGCATGTCTTCGGGGAAGACCGAGTCGCCGAACATCTGCGCGTACATCTGGGAGATGTCGATGTCGCGCAGCGGGGGCAGGCTCATCGAAACCGCCCCGGTAACCGTGCCGGTCCAGGTCGGATGGCTCTCCCGCAGCTCGGGGCGGGACGTGGCGACGATGAGCAGCGGCACGTCGTGCACCGAGCCGCACAGCATCTCCACAAACCGCAGCATCGGCTCGTCGGCCCAGTGCATGTCCTCGAAGACCAGCACCGTGGGGCGGTCGCTGGCCAGCGCCATGACGAAGCGCCGCCAGGCCGTCTCGGTCTCCGGGGCGCTCAGGCGCGCCCAGGGCAGGCCGACCAGCGGGCCGAGGGCGTCGGCGAAGCGGTCGACCTCGTCGGCGTTGACCAGCCGCCGCAGCGTCTCGACCAGCCGCTGGCGGGTGGTGGTCTCATCGTCGGTGTCGAGCAGGCCGGCCTCGGCCTTGATGACCTCGGCCAGCGCGGAGTAGGTGACGTTCTCGCCGAACGGCGGGCAGTGCCCGACCCGCCAGCGCGCCTCCACCCCGGCGGCCCGGGCGAGCTCGCGCACCAGCCGGCTCTTGCCGATGCCCGCCTCGCCGAAGATGGTGACCAGCCGGGGCGTGCGGTCGCGCACAGCCCGGTCCAGCGCGCTGACCAGCATGCCGATCTCGTGCTCCCGGTTGATCATCGGGGTCGGCTCGGCGTCCGGCCCGGGCCGGTCGTGGCTGGCGCCGACCGCGAGCCAGACCCGGGTCGGCTGGGACCGCCCGCGCAGGGTCACCGTGTCGAGCTCGGTGTAGTCGATGTCGTTGCGGGTGGCGAGGTACGTGGTCTCGCAGACCAGCACACCGGCCGGCGGAGCCACGCTCTGCAGCCGCGACGCGGTGCTGACCACGTCGCCGGCGACGATGCCCTGGCCGCCGTCGTGGGCCGCGGCGACGTTCACCAGCGCCTCGCCGGTGGTGATGCCGATGCGGAAGCGCAGCTCGGTCGAGGCCACGGTGAGCCGGCGCGGCAACGCCTGCTGCAGCTCCAGGCCGGCCCGCACGCAGCGCAGGGCGTCGGACTCGGTGACCACCGGCGCACCGAAGACCGCCATCACGGCGTCGCCGATGTACTTCTCCACCACCCCGCCGTACTGCCGGATCGTTCGGCGCACCGCGCTGAAGTACTCGTTCTGCATGCTCCGGACCTGCTCCGGGTCGGAGCCTTCGCTGTACGGCGTGAAGTCGATCAGATCGATGAAGAGCACGCTGACCCGGCGGCGGTCCTCGTCTGTCGCAATCGGAGTGTCCAGCGGCGTACCGCAGCCGGTGCAGAAGCGGCCCCCGGCTTCGTTGGCCCGGGCGCAGCCCGGGCAGGTGCGCACCAGGACCCCACCGCAGCCGCCACAGAACCGGTCCTCGGGACCGGCCGGCCGATGGCAGGTGGGGCAGGTGGGCTGGATCGCGTGCTCCTGGCAATCCGGGATCGACTTGAACGCTGAACACATCCTGACACCCGCTGTCACGCGTGAGGAACAGCCGTCAAGACGGTGTTGGCTTACGGACATTGGCGGCCGTGCCTGCCGGCCGAAGGTTAGAGTCGGTCGGCAGAAGGCCCATGGCGAGTGGGGGGCGTAGGTGTACGTGCGTCTTGCGGTCTCATGGACCGATCCCGCCGGCGTTTCCCACGCCGCAGGAGAGATCGTCGACATCGACGCCATCACGCTGGCCCAATTGGAAGAGGGGGGCGTCGTGGACGACATCAAGGAACCTGAGGGCACCGAGGCGGAGTCCGGCTGGATCGGCCCGGGCAGCCCCAAACCCGACGGCGAGCCGCAGGAGTCCGGCTGGATCGGCCCGGGCAGCCCCAAGCCCGACGGCGAGCCGCAGGAGTCCGGCTGGATCGGCCCAGGCAGCGACGAGGCCTGACGCTAGCGGTCGGTCATGCCCGCGCGGCGGCGGAGCGCGGCCAGGTCGGTGACGACGATGCGTCGTCCCTCGGTGCGCAGCCAACCCCGGTTGGCGAACGAGCCGATGGCCTGGTTCACGCTCTGCCGCGAGCCGCCGGCCATCTCGGCGAGCTGGCTCTGGTTGAGTTCGATGGTGACCATCGGGGCGGCCGAGTCCCCGGCCAACCGGACGAGGGTCTTGGCCACCCGGCCGGGCAGGTCGAGGAAGACGTGGTCGTCGTTCTGCTCGGTGAGCCGTCGGATCAGCGCGCCGAGCGAGCGCATCACCGCGTCGAGCAGCCGCGGGTTCGCGTGGACCAGCTCGATGAAGGCGCCGCGGGAGAGGGCGAGCGCGCTGCAGTCCTCGATCGCCTCGGCCGACAGCGACCGGGGCGAGCCGTCCAGCAGGGAGACCTCGCCGAGCACGTCCGGTGGCTTGAGCACCGCCAGCACCGCCCGCTCGCCGGTGGGCGCGGTGCGGAAGACGACCACCGCCCCGCGCCGCAGGATGATCAACGACTCGCCCGGGTCGCCCTCGACGAAGAGCAGCTGGCCCTTGCGGTAGGTACGGGGGACCGCAGCGGTCAGCACCCGATGGCGTGCTTCGGGCTCCAGGCCGGCGAACAAGTCCACGCCGGTTAACGCATCGGCCGGATCCGTCACGCGAACCTCCACGGTTGCCGCTCCTCCCGTGCCTTGGTACACCGATCTTTGCGGCTATGTCGGGTTGTGTACACCCCTATCCACGCACCGGTAACGGAGCCACGCTAGTACGGCCGGACCGTAGTGTCGTGTCGGGATGGCTGTCGTATCGGGATGGCTGTCGTATCGAGACGGCTGGCTAGGCATCCATCCGGTCGGCCGGAGTGAGTTCGCGCAGCCGGGCCAGCACCAGCGGGTCGATCCGCCCAGCCACCATCCGCTCCTCGAGGTTCTCGATGCCGGCCCAGTCGATCAGCGTCGCGTCCAGCCCGTCGCCGCCCTCGGCGCCGCGATGCCCGAGCCGGGCCAGCCGGTCCCGGACCTCAGCGCCCAGCTCAGCGTCGAGCGGCAGCGTGGTGGCCGGATCGGGCCGTTCGAAGTAGAGCGTGTGCAGATCGAGCAGCCGGCCCAGTTCGTTGATCGGGTCGGGGTGGTCATCGACCCGCAGATCGACCACGACATCGCTGGTCCCGCCGTACCCCATGCCCCGGGCCAGCACCAGCAGGGCCGCGCTCTGCCGCCCGCGCCGGTCGCCACCGGCCGCGTCGCCGGCCCGCAGCGCCGCGAAGAGCCGTCGGGCCAGCCGGGCCTCGCCGGCACTGGCCGTCCAGGCCCGCTCCATCTCGGCCACCACCTGCGGCCCGGCCAGGATGTTGCCCTGGATCGCGTATCCGTCCCCGGCGACCCCGCCGGCCCAGGGATGACACTCCGAGCCGGTGTAGGTGGCACCGTCGCCGGCAGCCCCGACGACGCCGAGCTGGCGACTGGCCCGCCCGTCGTCGGCCGCGGTCAGCCCGGCGACCACCGCGCCCGCCCCGACACCGGTGCGCAGCAGGGTGAGGCCCTGCGGCCGGTAGGCCAGGTTGGCGTAGGACTGGGTGGCCAGGGCGCCCACCTCCGCTTCGCCCGCCGGCACCGCCGCGCCGACGGCCAGGAACTTGCTCGCCACGGCCACACCATGGGCACGGCCGTCGGGGGACCGCGCCACGATCGAGAACGTCATGCGTGGCAGGTTAGCGCCCCGGCCGCCGGTCTCGGCGATGATGGGACGCGATGCCCTATCGCTACTTTTACGACTGCGAGTTCATCGAGGACGGCCGGATCATCGACCTGGTCTCCATCGGCGTGGTCGACGAACACGGGCGGGAGTTCTACGCCATCTCCACCGAGTTCGACGACCGCCCCGCCCTGCCCTGGGTGCGGCGTAACGTGCTCGACCGGCTGCCCTCGCCCGGCGACCCGGCCTGGCGGTCGCGCGAGCGCATCCGCGACGAGCTCGGCGAGTTCCTGCTCGCCCCGCTGCGCGAGCGTCCGGACGAGGAGCTGGAGCTCTGGGCCTGGTACGCGGCCTACGACCACGTCGTGCTGGCTCAGCTCTGGGGACGCATGCCGGACCTGCCCCGGGAGATCCCGCGGTTCACCAAGGATCTGCGCCAGCGCTGGGACGACCTGGGCCGGCCGAGCCTGCCCGAGGCTCAGGCGGAGCGCCACGACGCGCTCGTGGACGCCCGGCACAACCTGGCCCGCTGGCGGGCGATGGGCGGGGGTGACGTGAAAGCACGGGCACCGTATTAACGCTGGAGCGTTAATACGGTGCCCGTGCTTTCCGGCGGCCCGGCGCGGTTAGAGTGCCTGGGTGTACGTGAGGAAGGCCAGGACATGCGCATCGGCGTGCTGACGGGTGGCGGCGACTGCCCGGGACTCAACGCGGTCATCCGCGCGGTGGTCCGCAAGGGCATCACCAGCTACGGGCACGAGTTCCTCGGCTTCGCCGACGGCTGGCGTGGTCCGCTGCAGGCGCAGACCATGCCGCTGGGCATCCGGGAGATCCGCGGCATCCTGCCCCGCGGCGGCACCATCCTCGGCACGTCCCGGACCAACCCTTTCAAGATCGAGGGCGGTGTCGAGAAGATCAAGGCGAACCTCGCCGACCTGGGCGTGCAGGCGCTGATCGTGATCGGCGGCGAGGACACCCTCGGCGTGGCCACCAAGCTGCACGAGCTCGGCGTGCACGTGGTCGGCGTACCGAAGACGATCGACAACGACCTCGGCGCCACCGACTACACGTTCGGCTTCGACACCGCGGTGAACATCGCCATGGAGGCGATCGACCGGCTGCACACGACGGCCGAGTCGCACCACCGCACGCTGGTGGTCGAGGTGATGGGCCGCCACGCCGGCTGGATCGCGCTGCACGCCGGGCTCGCCGGCGGCGCCAACGTGATCCTCCTGCCGGAACGGCCCTTCGACGTCGACCAGGTCGCCGGCTACGTGGACAAGCGGTTCCAGCACCAGTACGCGCCCATCGTCGTGGTGGCGGAAGGGGCGCAACCGCTGGCCGGTCAGATGGTCGTGCACAACCAGGAGCGGGACGCGTTCGGGCACATCCGCCTGGGGGGCGTGGCCCAGTGGCTCGCCGAGCAGCTCGAGGCGAAGACCGGCAAGGAGGCGCGTATGGTCGTGCTCGGCCACATTCAGCGGGGCGGCACACCGACCGCGTTCGACCGCGTGCTCGCCACCCGGTTCGGGCTGGTGGCCATCGACGCCGTGCACGAGGGTGACTGGGGCATGATGGTGGCGTTGCGCGGCACCGACATCGTGCGCGTGCCGCTGGCCGAGGCGACCCGTGAGCTGAAGACGGTGCCGGTCGAGCGCTACACCGAAGCCGAGGTGTTCTTCGGCAACTAGGGCCACCGGCAGTTCTCTGTTGCGGGGCTTGATGATAATCCCGCATGAGCATGCGCCGTCGGAATGATCATGCCGGATCATCATTTCGTCCCGGATGACGGTGGCGCTGGGCACCAGACCGTGGGTGTGAGCGACACTTCGGCCCCCGGCCCGTGGCCCGTCGAACCGCGGCGCCTCCGGCAAGGTCCAGGAGGCATGCCACAGCTCATTCCTATCGGCGCAATACTGCGGGGATGAAGCTTGCCGATGCCCGGGGCATCATCGCGTCACTACGGCCGCGGCTGGACGAGTTCGTCCGGCTGCGCGCCGATCTCGCCGAGTTGCGCCGCGATCTGGCGACCGCCGGGGTGAGCCAGTACGGTGCGCTGGCCGACGCGAAGGCGCTGGAGGCTCGCCTCTTCGCGGAGCTCGAGGGCTTCGCCGAATTGGGCGCGGAGGTGAAGAGCTTCGCGCCGCTGCTGCTGGACTTCCCGGGCGAGCTCGACGGCAACCCGGTGCTGTGGTGCTGGCTGGAGGGCGACGCCGACATCGACTGGTACCACCGCGCCGACACCGGCTTCGCCGGCCGACGCCCCGCACCATCGGAATGAGGGTCGGCCGCCCGAGCCGGGTGTCCTTGATCGCCACCTGGCTCAGGCGAGGTCGCGCAGCGCGTCTTCGATCGCCCGGTGAAACGTCGGGTACGCGTAGATCATGTGCCGCAGCCGGGCCAACGGAACCTCGGCGTGGATCGCCACGGCGAGCCCATAGAGCAGCTCGCCGCCGGATGGTCCGGCGGTGGTCGCGCCGACCAGCACGTCCCGGTC
>JBLNGJ010000437.1:0-5467 GCA_050264675.1 Micromonosporaceae bacterium | reverse complement strand
GTCGTGCACGATGCCCGCGACGAGCTCGACCTGGCCGGCCGCCATCGGTTGCACCAGCACGGCCGGTTCGGTGACGTCCAAGGCCACGGCAATGGCCTGGTACGCCGAACGAACCGCCTCGGGGTCGCGCAAGTTGAGCCGCACCCCACCCACATCGGTCTTGTGCACCAACCCCGGGTCGGCCGCCTTGAGCACGACCGGAAACCCCAGCCGCTGCGCCTCGGCCACGGCCGCCTTCTCGCCCACCGCCGTCGCCGTCGGCACCACCGGGATGCCGTAGCGGGACAGGATCTCGGCGATGCGCCCGTACGGCTGCCAACCGGCCCCGTCGGCCACGGCGGTCCGCACCGCGGCGACCGCACCGGCTGTGTCCACGTCAGGCAGTTGTGGTCGGCCACCGAGCGGCTCGGCCCGCCACGTCGCATACCGCACGGCCTTGCCCAGCGCCGCGATGGCCCGCTCGGGCAGGTCGAAGATGGGCGCCCGCCGCTCACCCAGGCTCGCCCCGGCGCGGGTGCCGAGCACCACCACGGCCAGCGGCAGCCCGCGGTGCCGGTCGGCCACCGGCGTCAGCGCGGCCAAGGCCGCCGGCACATCGTTGGCCCGGGTCGCCGCGACCACGGCGAGCACCGCGTCGACCTCTCCGCTGGCGGCGAAGAGCTCCAGCGCGTTGGCGTATCCCGCGGGCGTAGCGCCCGCACCGAGGTCGAGCGGATTGCCTGCGCCCGGCACGATCCGGGCCAGCTGCGCTGCGAACCCCTGACTCGGCGGTGCGACGACCAGCCCGGCCGGCTCGGCCGCGTCCGCGGCGAGCACGTTGACCCCACCGGCGTTGCCGAGGATACCGAGCCGGGCACCGGCGGGCAGCGGCTGATCGGTCAGCATCCGCGCGGCGTCGAGCAGCTCGCCGAGATGGTCGGTGCGGATGATCCCGGCCTGGGCGCAGAGCGTGTCGACGGCGACGGCTGGCGAAGCCGCCGCGGCGGTGTGTGACGCGCCAGCCCGCTGGCCGGCGACCGACCGACCGCTGAACACCGCGATCACCGGCTTGCGGCGAGCCATGGCGCGGGCGATCCGGGCGAAGCGCCGCGGGTTACCGAACGACTCCAGGTAGAGCGCGACCGCGGTGGTGGCCGGGTCGTCGTACCAGTAGGACAACAGGTCGTTGCCGCTCACGTCGGCCTTGTTGCCGAGCGAGACGAAGCTGGACACGCCGGTGCCGGTGCTCGCCGCATGGTCGAGCACGGCGATGCCGACCGCGCCCGACTGCGACGCCAACGCCAGGCCGCCGGCCGGCGGCAGCACGCCCGAGAACGTCGCGGCCAGCCGCACCGCCGGGTCGGTGTTGAGCACGCCCAGGCAGTTCGGTCCGACCAGGCGGATGCCGTAGCGCCGCGCGACCTGCACCAGCTCGGCCTGCGCGGGCCCGGAGCCGGTCTCACCAAAGCCCGACGAGAGCACAACCGCGGCCCGGACGCCGGCCGCGCCGGCGTCGGCGAGCACACCGGAGACCGCGGTCGCGGGCACCGAGATGACCACCAGGTCGACGGTGTCCGGGATCGCGCCGAGGCTCGGGAAGCTGGGCACGCCGGCGATGGCGGCCGCATTCGGGTTCACCGCGTAGAGCCGGCCGGCGAAGCCGAAGTCCACCAAGGTCTGCAGCGTCGCGTGACCGATGCCGCCCGGCTGGCGACCCGCGCCCACGACCGCGACCGCCCGCGGGGCGAAGAGTGGGCGAAGCGACGCGCGTTCGGCGGTACGGTCCCGGGCGTCGGCGTCGGCGAGCGAGACGTCGTCGGGCACGGTGCGCAGCCCGACGTCGACCACGCCGTGGTCGATCGCCGAGGAGCGCGCGGAGAGGTCGGCCGCGACCCGCAGCATCGCCGCGTTCGCGGCCATGACCTCGCCGACCAGCTCGGTCACCCCATGGCGGCGGGCGCTGGCCGCCAGATGCTCCAGTAGCAGCGTGCCGATGTCCCGGCCGTGGTTGGCTTCGTCTACAAAGACGGCGAACTCGGCCCGCCGGCCGTTGGCCGGCTCCCGCTCGTACGAGGCGACACCGACGAGCTGGCCGTCCTGTTCGGCGACCACGACATCGTGGTCGGTGCCCGGCGGCCGCAGCAGCCGGGCCACCTCGGCCGCGAGCGTCGCCTCGCCCGGCACGGCGAAGAAGCGCTGACGCAGGTTGTCCACCGAACTCCGAGCGTGCAGCTCGGCCAGTCCGGCGGCGTCGTCGGGCGAGACCGGCCGCAACCGCACGATGCCGCCATCGGCCGCCAGTGCGTCTACACCGGTCGCCTCCGGCGGATGTAGCGCGGTCATCGCGCCTCCCCCGCTGGGACGATCGCGTCGTCGGTCATTTCGCCTTCTCCGCTGGGAGGATCGCGTCGTCGGTCATTTCGCCTTCTCCGCGGGGAGGATCGCGTCGTCGGTCAGGCCGGGACTGCTGGCTCGGCGAGCGGGCGCCCGCCGGGTTGGGGTACGGGCAGCACGACCACCGGGCAGCTCGCCTTGCGTACGCACTCCTCGGCGACCGAGCCGAGCACGGTGTGGCGGACCCGGCTGTGCCCGTGGCTGCCGAGCACCAGCAGCTCCGCGTCCCGCGCGGCCAGGCAGAGCACGTCGGCCGCCCGACCCTCCACGGCCTCGGTGGCCACGCTCACGCCGTGCAGGTCGGGCAGCGCGCCGATCTCGGCCGCCAGGATCAGCTCGGCCCGGGCCCGTTCCTGATCGGGGTGGGTCGTTACCTGCGGCGGCAGGTCGATGCCGTCCCAGGTCCAGGCGAGCACGGCCTGCACCGTGGCGCCGCGCGCCTGCGCCTCCCGTATCGCCCACTTCAGCGCCCGACGGCCACCCTCGGTGCCGTCGACGCCCACGACGATGCGGTGGTCCGTCCTCATCGTCGCCACCTCCTCGGTCATATCGTCCTCCGTTCAGTTGAACTGGGTGCGACACCGTCGGACAGGTCCGAAGGTCCCGAACCGGACGCGACGTTCGGCACCGACCGGCCGATGCGCCGGACCAGGGCCAGGCCGGCTCCCGGTAGCGCCGCCGCGGCCAGGCAGACCCCAAGCTGCGCAGCCGACAACGGGACGGTGCCGAGCAGCGACCGCAGCGGGGCCGCGGCTACACCGCCGATCTGCAGCGCGGCCGAGACCGCGACGGATACGCCGAGGGCGGGGTTGCCCGGTCCGCCCCGTGGCCGGGGCGCGCGCACGGCCAGCGCCACTCCGAGCTGGGCCAGGCCGAGCGTGACGAAGGCCATCGACTGCCACGGCGCGCCCGGTCCGGCACCGAGGGCGACCGCGAGCACCACCGTGGTGATACCGGCCCCGAGCAGGAGCGCGTCGGTGGCCAGACCTCCGCCGAGCACGGACTCCTGCGGCGAACGGGGTGGACGGCGCATGACGCCGGGCTCGGTCGGCTCGGCACCCATGGCCACCCCGGGCACGCCGTGGGTGAGCAGGTTGACCCAGAGGATCTGGGCCGGCAGCAGTGGCACCGCGAGGCCCACCAGCGGACCGATCAGCATGACGGCGAGCTCGGCGACGCCGCCGGCGAGGGCGTATCGCAGGAACCGGCGGATGTTGTCGTAGATGCGCCGGCCTTCGCGGACGGCGACGGCGATCGTGGCCAGGTTGTCGTCGGTGAGCACGAGGTCGGCCGCCTGCCGGGCCACCTCCGTGCCGCCGGCGCCCATGGCCACGCCGATGTCGGCCCGGCGCAGAGCCGGGGCATCGTTGACGCCGTCCCCGGTCATCGCCACCACCTGGCCCTGCGCCTGCAGCGCCGCCACGATGTCGAGTTTCTGCTCGGGCCGGGTACGGGCGAAGACCCTGGCCTGAGCGGCCACGGCAGGCAGGTCGTGGTCGCCGAGCGCCACGGTGTCGCCGTCGCGCCAGATGCCCATGCGGGTGGCGGTGGCCACTGCCGTCGCCGGGTGGTCACCGGTGATCATCACCAGTCGGATGCCGGCGTCGGCGAGCTCGGCGCTGACCTCCGCGACGCCGTCGCGCACCGGGTCGCCGATACCGAGCAGGCCCAGCGGGCGTAGCCCGGTCGGGCGAGCGCTGGGGCCGTCGACCGAACCGACCGCGTCGACTCCGTCGACCGAACCGACCGCCACGGCCAGCACCCGCAACCCGGCATCAGCGAGCCGGCGGGCCTCGCCGAGCAGAAGCTCGCGCCGGGCCGGCTCGCATCGCGTCACGGCCGGGTCGAGCACGACCTCGGGCGCCCCCTTGCACACCATGACCACCGGACCATCCGATGTGGAGTGAACCGTGGTCATCCGTCGGGTGGTGGCATCGAACGGTTCCTCGGCGATGCGCGGAGCCCGGGCGCGCTCGGCCTCGAGGTCAAGGCCACACCGGCCGGCGAAGGCGAGCAGGGCGGCCTCGACCGGGTCGCCCACGGCCCGCCACTCGCTCTGCCCGCCACCGGGCGGGGTCAGCTGGGCATCGTTGCAGAGGACAGCGGCGCGGGCCAACGCCAGCAGCGGCGCCGGCGGCGGTGGCTCACACCGTCCGTGCGCGCCATGCACCATCCCGACCGGCTCGTAGCCGCGACCCAGCAGGCGGAAGGCGGCGCCGTCCGCGGTGACGACGCGCTCGACCGCCATCCGCCCCTCGGTCACGGTTCCGGTCTTGTCGGAGGCGATGACCGTGACCGCGCCGAGCGTCTCGACCGCGTGCAGCCGGCGGGCCAGCGCGTGGCCCTTGGCCATCCGGAACGCGCCCAGCGCCAGCGCGAGGGTCACGACCGCCGGCAACGACTCGGGCACCGCCGCCACGACCAGGCTGACCGCGGTGATCGCCATCTGAGCCACCGGTTCGCCGGCGAGGATGCCGGTCAGCATGACCACGGCGGAGAGCCCCACCGCCACCGCACCCAGCACCCGGCCCAGGCCGGCCAGGCGGCGCTGCAGCGGGGTCGGACCCGAGCGGGTCGCCGCGACGAGGGTGCTGATGCGCCCGAGTGCGCTGTCCGCGCCGGTGCGCACCACGGTGGCTTCGGCCCGGCCGGCCACCACGATGGTGCCGGCGAAGACCTCCTCGCCGCAGGCCCGGGCCACCGGCACCGACTCACCGGTGAGCGCGGCCTCGTCCAGCCGTAGCTGGCGGACGTCGGCGAGCCGCGCGTCGGCCGGCACGATGTCACCCGGCGTGAGCACGATGAGGTCGTCGCGCACCACCGCCGCCGCCGGCACCATCCGGTCGGTGCCACCGCGCACGACCCGGGCCATCGGCGCGGCCAGCTGGTGCAGCGCCGTGATCGCACGGTCGGCCCGTACCTCCTGCATCACGCCGATGGTCGTGTTCACCACCACGACCACCAGAATCACCGCGGTGTCCGGCCAGTCGCCGAGCCCGGCCGTGACCGCCGCCGCGATCAGCAGCAACGCGATCAGCGGGTCGATCAGCTGCCGACCGACGCGCCGCCAGATTGACGGTGGTGCGGGCGTGGC
>JBLNGJ010000436.1:0-6262 GCA_050264675.1 Micromonosporaceae bacterium | reverse complement strand
GCGTGGGCTGGGCCGCCATCTGGGCGAACCGCCTCCGGTTGTCGCCACGCCAACCGCCACCGTGCTGGTTGGCCGGCAGTACGAAGAACATGCAGAAGCAGCCGGCGGTGGTCTTCGTCGCGCCGAAGAGGGCGGCCACATCGTCGAGGCGGCTCGCGGTGACCGGCTTGACCTCAACCATGGTCACCACCTTAGAACCGCAGGCCGACGAGTTCGGCCATCGCGTCGACCTGGTGGTCGAACCAGGCGCGGCGGTCGTCGATGACGTTGTTGAGACGGCCGAAGAGGTCGAAGCTGATCGCGCCGAAGAGCTCGGTCCAGGCGATCATGCCGCGCGCCAGCACCGGCGCCGGCACTCCCGGGGCGATGAGCTCAGCGGCCCGCTCGACCTCGGCGGTGACCGGGGCGCTCAGGCGCTCGCCGGGACGCACCCGCAGCGCCCCGCTGGCCACCCCGTCGGCGAGGATCGCGCCGAGCACCACGGTCGGCCGGCTGGCCGGGCCGATGGTGTCCTGTGGCGCCGCGTACCCGGGCACGGGTGAGCCGTAGATCAGCGCGTACTCGTGCGGGTTCGCCACCGCCCAGTCGCGGATGCTGTGGCAGACGGTCCGCCACCGGCCCACCAGGTCACCCCGGTCGGCCTGGGCCTCGGCCACTTCGGCGGCGTCCCCGAGGGCGTCGTAGGCGTCGATGATCAGGGCGGTGAGCAGCTCATCGCGGCTGGGGAAATACCGGTAGACGGCCGAGGAGACCATGCCGAGATCCCGTGCCACCGCCCGCAGCGACAGGTTGGCCCCGTCCACCGCGAGATGACGTCGGGCCGCGCGCTTGATCTCGTCGACCATCTCGGCCCGCACCCGGGCGCGCAGCGAGGTCGTGATCCGCTCAGCCATGTTGAGATTGTCGCACACGTTTTGGAGCACTGCTCTTGACAGTGAGCGCTAGTCGCGTGACTATGGATCCGAACCGAGAGCACTGCTCTCCAACTGTCGAGTGGGGATGACTTCCATGGCACTGCACGTGATCGTGGGCGCGGGACCGATCGGCACCGCGACCGCTAACGAACTCACCGCCGCCGGGCACGAGGTGCGCATCATCACCCGGCGCGGCAGCGGGCCGGATCACCCGGCGGTGCAGCGGATCGCTGCGGACGCGACCGACGCCGCTCGGGTGAGCGAGCTGACCCGCGGCGCGAGCGCGCTCTACAACTGTGCCAACCCGCCCTACCACCGCTGGCCCCAGGAGTGGCCGCCGCTCGCGGCGGCGCTGCTGACTGCGGCCGAGCGCTGCGGCGCGGTGCTGGTCACGATGAGCAACCTCTACGGGTACGGCCCGGTGGACACGCCGATGACTGAAGAGCTGCCCCTCGCCGCGACCACGGTGAAGGGCCGGGTCCGGGCGGCCATGTGGCGCGACGCGCTCGCCGCCCACCAGGCAGGCCGCGTCCGGGCTACCGAAGCGCGGGCCAGCGACTTCATCGGTGCCGGCGCCCGTTCGCTGGTCAACGACATGGTGGCCCCGCGGGTGCTGGCCGGAAAGTCGGCGCTCGTGCCGGCCAACCTCGACGTGCCGCACACCGTGACCTACATCGGCGATGTCGCCCGTACGCTCGCCGCCCTCGGCAATGACGAGCGCGCCTGGGGTCGGGCCTGGCACGTGCCCAGCCCGGCCGCGACCACGCTGCGCGAGCTGGCCACGCGCCTGGCCACGCTGGCCGGCGCGCCCGCGCCCCGGCTGCGGCGGATGCCCGGCGTCGTGCTGCGCACCGGCGCGCTCTTCTCCCCGGTGGCGCGCGAGTTCCTGGAGATGCGCTACCAGTTCGAGCGGCCGTTCGTGCTCGACTCCTCGGCCGCCACGACCGCGTTCGGTCTCAAGCCGACCGAGCTCGACAACGCGCTGCGCACGATGCTCACCCAGTGAGACAGCGCGAGGAGCGGCTCAGCGCTCCAGGGTGGTGCCGTCGAAATCCACCATCGAGTAGCGACGCAGCTTCTCCAGCCGGTGGAACGAATCGATCACCCGGATCGTGCCGCTCTTGGAACGCATCACAATGGACTGGGTGTACGCGCCACCGGCTCGGTAGCGCACCCCGCGCAGCAGGTCGCCGGTGGTGATCCCGGTCGCCGCGAAGAAGGCGTTGTCGCCCCGCACCAGGTCGTCGGTGGTGAGCACCCGGTCGAGCTCGTGCCCGGCGGCGACGGCGCGCTCGCGTTCGTCGTCGTCGCGCGGCCACAGCTTGGCCTGGATGGCGCCACCCATGCACTTGAGCGCGCAGGCGGTGACGATGCCCTCGGGGGTGCCGCCGATGCCCATGAGCACGTCCACATCGGACTGTTCCCGGGCCGCGCTGATGGCGCCGGCGATGTCGCCGTCGGTGATGAACCGGATGTTAGCGCCCGACGCGCGGACCTGATCGACCAGCTTGGCGTGGCGGGGGCGGTCCAAAATGCACACCGTCACGTCGGAGACGTCGGAGTGCTTGACCTTCGCGATCCGGCGCAGGTTCTCGGCCACCCCGGCGTTGATGTCGATGACGTCGGCGCAGTCGGCCCCGACGGCGAGCTTCTCCATGTAGAAGACGGCGGACGGGTCGAACATGGCACCCCGTTCGGCCACCGCGAGCACGGCGATCGCATTAGGCATGCCCTTGCTCATCAGGGTCGTGCCGTCGATCGGGTCGACGGCGACGTCGACCTCCGGTCCGCCCTGCCAGTCACCGACCCGCTCGCCGTTGAAGAGCATCGGCGCCTGGTCCTTCTCGCCCTCGCCGATCACGACTACGCCGCGCATCGGCAGCGAGTTGATCAGGTGCCGCATCGCGTCTACGGCGGCACCGTCGCCGCCCTCCTTGTCGCCCCGCCCGATCCAGCGCCCGGCCGCCATCGCGGCGGCCTCGGTCACCCGGACGAGCTCCAGGGCGAGGTTGCGGTCCAGGTCCTCGGTGCCGCCCATGTCGGGCGCGGTTGGGGACGCCGCCGACGTGGTCATCGCGGTCCTCCTTGCTGAGATCTCTCTTGAGATCCTGGCAGATCCGGGCCGAGGACGGGCCGGCACCAGCCCTTCACCCGGCGGCCCCGAGCCGGCAGCGGCCCTTCGCCGGGGGCCCTGAGCCGGGCGCCGCGGTACTTGACCGGCCCGCGTACTCATTGAATCGTCTACGTCGTTGACTCCTGGTCCCTCGGAGGTGGTGCTTGTGATCAAGAAGAGCTGGGTGGTCACCGGGTTGGCGCTGCTCGCCACGCTCACCCTGACCACGGCGTGCAACCGCGAGGGCGCCACGTCGGCCGGCGGCAAGACTGGTCTGCAGGCGCTTTCCGAGGCGGCGGCCAAGACCAAGGACCAGAGCTTCAAGTTCACTCTGACCTACGGGGCGTTGCTCACCGCCGACGGCACGCAGGACGCGGCCGCCGGCAACGCCAGCGTCAACATGAACGTCGACCAGCCCACCAGTGGCATCAAGCTGAAGATCAATGCGTTGATCCTCGGCCCGGACACGTACCTGAAGATGGACTTCGGGGCGCTCGGCGCGGCCATTCCGGGCCTGACCGACGTGGGTGACCGGTGGATGCACGTGGACACGCCCAAGCTCGCCGGCTCGGCGATGAGCCTCGGGCTCAAGACGGGCAGCGACTCGGTGGGCGTCGACAACTACATCAGGGGCGTGGTCACCGCCGAGCAGGTCAGCGCGACCGAGATCAAGGGCACGCTCGACCTCACCAAGTCCGCTCCGCCCGGTACCACGGGTGAGAACCTGGGCGCCCTCGGCGATGCCGGCAAGAACGTGCCGTTCACCGCCACGCTCGATGACCAGGGCCGGGTCAGCAAGATTGTCATCAAGATGCCCAAGGTCGGCGCCTACCCGGCGAGCGACCTGATCACGACCTACGCCGACTACGGCGTGCCGGTGGAGCTGGCCAAGCCGGCCCCGACCGAGGTGGTCGAGGCCCCGGCCATGATCTTCCAGTTCCTGCAGTAGCCGCCCGCCCTGTTCGCCGATCATGAACGTAGGTTCCTGTTCGACGGCGTGTCGCGTTAGTTACTTCATGATCCACGCTTAGGGAGAGAGCTCGGGGCGGGCGGTACGGGCGGCGTCGAGCCGGGCCCGGGCGCCGTCGAGTCAGCGCTGGCAGATGTCGGCGAGCTGCTCCCCGCGCTCCCACAGCGCCAGCGACTCCTCGAGCGTGCCGCCGCCGGCCTCGAGCCGCTCAACGACGGCGGCCAGCTCGGTCCGGGCCTGCTCGTAGCTCAGCTCCGCCTCGTCTCCGCTCATGATGCGGTCACCCTAGCCGTCAGCTCACCCCGGGCCAGGCGGACCCGTAGCGCCTCGCCGGCCGCCACCGCGGCCGGGTCGCGCAGCACGCGGCCGTCGGTGCGCTGCACGATCGCGTACCCCCGATCAAGCGTGGCCGCCGGCGAGAGCGCCCGCAGCTGGGCCAGCGTGTGCCCCAGCTCGGTCCCGGCCCGGTCGAGGCGGTAGGTCACGGCCCGGCCGGCCCGGTCGCGCAGCCCGGCGACGTCGGCCGTGCGGAGCTCCACCATGGTGTGCGGCCGAGCCAGCACCGGCCGGCCGCGCAGCACCTCGAGGGTCTGGCGCTCCCGGTCGAGCCGGTGCTCGACCGCCCGGTCCAGCCGGATCCGGGCGGCGGCGATCAGGCGCAGCTCCTCGGTGAGATCGGGCACGGCCCGCTTGGCCGCATCCGTGGGCGTGGACGCGCGGACGTCGGCGACGAAGTCCACCAGCGGCACATCGGTTTCGTGGCCGATGGCCGAGATGACCGGCGTACGGCAGGCGAACACGGCCCGGCACAGTGCCTCGTCGGAGAAGGGCAGCAGATCCTCCACACTGCCACCGCCCCGGGCGATGATGATCACGTCGACCTCGGGGTCCTGGTCGAGCACGGCCAGCGCGTCCACCACCTGCGACACGGCGGCCGGGCCCTGCACGGCGACGTTGATGGTGCGAAACCGTACCGCCGGCCAGCGGTGGCGGGCCTGGGCGAGCACGTCCCGCTCAGCTGCGCTGGCCCGGCCGGTGATGAGGCCGATGCCGCCCGGCAGGAATGGCGGGCGACGCTTGCGGGCCGGGTCGAACAGGCCCTCCGCCGCGAGCAGGCGCTTGACCTGCTCCAGCCGGGCCAGCAGCTCACCGAGACCGACCTGGCGGATCTCGTCGGCCTGCAGCGAGAGCGTGCCGCGGTAGGGGTAGAACTGCGGGCGCGCGTGGGCGACAACCCGGGCGCCCTCGGCGAGCCCGGGCGCGCCGGCGTCGAGCACGTCACGGTTCGTGGTCACGCTCAGGCTGATGTCGGCGGACGGGTCACGCAGGGTCAGGAAGACCGTCTGAGCGCCGGGGCGGCGGTTGATCTGGGCCACCTGACCGTCGACCCACACCCAGCCCAGCCGGGCCAGCCAGGCGCCGATCTTCTGGCTGACCACCCGGACCGGCCAGGGCTCCTCGGGGGTGCTGCGCGCGGTCTCCGTCACCCCGCCACCTTCTCATGATCCGGACAACTTCCCGGAAACAGCCCTCATCTCTCCGAACGTGGTGGGCGCTTTCCTGCAAAGTGCCTACCCAACTCTGCGAAGGCCTCACCCAACCCCCAGCCCCCCGCCGCAGATCTTGAACGGCGCCGCCCGTACCATGGGCTCGTGAGTGGTAAGCGCGTTCTCCTGGCCCGGCCCCGTGGCTACTGCGCCGGCGTCGACCGGGCCGTGCAGACGGTCGAGGAGGCGCTCAAGCTCTACGGCCCGCCGATCTACGTGCGCAAGCAGATCGTGCACAACCGCCACGTCGTCGCCACGCTCGAGGCCAAGGGCGCCATCTTCGTGGAGGAGAACGCGGAGGTTCCGGCCGGTTCGATCGTCGTCTTCTCGGCCCACGGCGTGGCGCCGGAGGTGTACGAGCAGGCCGCGGCGCGCGGTTTGCGGGCGATCGATGCCACCTGCCCCCTGGTGACCAAGGTGCACCAGGAGGCGCGCCGCTTCGCCGCCGAGGGCTACGACATCCTGCTCATCGGGCACGAGGGGCATGAGGAGGTCATCGGTACGGCCGGCGAGGCCCCCGCGCACATCCAGCTCGTCGACGGGCCGGACGGGGCTGAGCAGGTGACGGTGCGAGATCCGGCCAAGGTGGTGTGGCTCTCACAGACCACACTCTCCGTCGACGAGACGATGCAGACCGTGCAGCGCCTGCGCGACCGGCTGCCGCTGCTGCAGTCGCCGCCCAGCGATGACATCTGCTACGCGACGCAGAACCGCCAGC
>JBLNGJ010000435.1:0-12880 GCA_050264675.1 Micromonosporaceae bacterium | reverse complement strand
GCCATGTCGAGATTGCCTTTGGAGCAGATGATGGCGAGCTTGCGCCCGGTCGGCCGGTCGTCACCAAAGTCGGGAACGACGGCCGGCGCAGGGCTGGAAACGGTGGTCATGATGGATGCCTTCTCTCAGACACAGCCTTGCGGCTTGGGCAGCCCGGCGATGTAAGCCATCTTCTTGGCCAGGCATGGCCTATTCCTTCTCGGCCGGATGGGGCTGGTGCTTGCCGGCCATGGACATGTGGGCCGGTAGCGGGATCGGGCGTCCGGGCAGCAGCATGTGCCAGTACAGCCAGCGGAAGGCCAGCTTGCCCCAGTGGTTGAACCTGCTCTCTTTGAGCAGCGGGAACGGTCCAGCGCCAGGCAGAGGGTACGTCCCGGGCAGGGGTTCAGTGTCGTAGTTGAAGTCGATGAGCAGGCCCTGCCCGTCGCCGGACTCGACGAAGCAGTTGGCGTGCCCATCGAAACTGCCGGTCATTGGCCTGCCGTCAACGTGGGCCAGGAAGTTGCCGACGAACACCTCGACCGAGAAGTGGGCCACCGACCCGGCCTTCGACGCGGGAATGTTGCTGGCGTCGCCGACGGCGAAGATGTTGTCGTGGTCCTTGGCCAACAGGGTGTGCTTGTCAACCGGCACATAGTTGAGCTCGTCGCCCAGGCCGGAGCGGCCCACCCAGTCGGCGCCCATGTTCAGCGGCACCGTGACCAGCAGATCGAACGGGATCTCCCGCTCGTCATACGACACGAGTGTCTTGGTGTCCGGGTCGACGCGCTCGACCATGAAGTCGGCCTCCACGGTGATCTTGCGCTCATCGAGCATCGCGCCAAGTTCGGCCGACGCGACCGGTTTCGTGAACGCGCCAGGTAGCGGCGTGGCGTACACGATCTCCACCCGATCGCGGATGCCACGGTGACGGAAGTACGCCTCAGCCAGGAATGCGAACTCCAGCGGAGCCACCGGGCACTTGATGGGCATATCCACGATGTGCACCACGAACCGTCCGCCGTCGAACTCACGCAACGCCGGGGCAAGGGCGGTGGCACCATCCAGGGTGTAGAAGTCGAAGATGCTCCTCCGCCACTGCTGGCTCAGCATGCCGGGCGTCTGGTCTGGCCGTGGCGAAGTGCCGGTCGCGATCACCAGGTAGTCGTACGCCAGGCTGCGCCCATCGGTCAGCGTCACCGTGTTCGCCGCTGGGTCGACTGAGTCGACCTCGCCCAGCACCAGGTTCACGCCGCGGCTGAGGTACTTGCGGCGCGGCTTGACGACCTGCTCGGGCCGGTAGTGGCCGAACGGGATGAACAAGAACCCAGGCTGATAGACGTGCACGTCACTCTGATCGACGACGGTGACCTGCCACTGATCGTGACCAAGCCGCTTCCGGAGCTTGTTGGCCACCATTGTCCCGGCGGTCCCGCCCCCCAAGATCACTAGCCGGCGCATCTCGCCACCCCACATACCCCTCGGCGTATTCGTTTCAGCCTTCACGCTAGGCAGCCCGCAGCTGAGCTGATCAGGGTCACAAGTCCTGAGCCAGCCGGGCCACAGGTACACAAACGCCCTGGTGCGAGGGCGTACAAGCCGGGCACAGCTACCTGCCCGTGTCAGCGATCTTCAATCGGCCGATAGACTCGTTCGGACGCGCCGACGTACACCTGGCGTGGCCGGCCGATCTTCGTAGTCGGGTCGGTGATCATCTCCCGCCACTGGGCGATCCAGCCGGGCAGCCGGCCGAGCGCGAACAAGGCGGTGAACATCTCGGTCGGGAAGCCCATCGCTTTGTAGATCAAGCCGGTGTAGAAGTCGACGTTCGGGTACAGCTTGCGTTCGATGAAATACTCGTCGGCCAAGGCGATCTCTTCCAACCGCATGGCGATGTCCAGCAGCGGGTCGCGCGCTGACATCCCGGAGATAACCTGCTGGGCGGCGGCCTTCACAATGGCCGCCCGCGGGTCGTAACTGCGGTAGACCCGATGACCGAAGCCCATCAGCTTGACCCCGTCCTGCTTGGCCTTCACTTTGCGGACGAAGCTCACAGCGTCATCACCCGACTCGTGGATGCCCTGCAACATCTCCAGCACGGCCTGGTTGGCGCCGCCGTGCAGCGGGCCGAACAGTGCGTTGACGCCTGCGGACACCGACGCGAAGAGGTTCGCATGGCTGGAGCCGACCAGCCTTACCGTGGCCGTGGAGCAGTTCTGCTCGTGGTCGGCGTGCAGGATGAACAGCATGTCAAGCACGCGGGCGAGAACCGGGTCGACCTCGTACGGCCTGGTCGGCACGCCGAAGGTCATGCGCAGGAAGTCCTCGGTGTAGCCGAGTGAGTTGTCTGGGTAGAGCAGCGGCTGGCCCATGGAGGTCTTGTGCGCGTACGACGCGATCGTGGGTAGTTTCGCCAGCAGTCGCACGGTGGAGATCTCAACCTGCTGCTCGTCGAACGGGTCGAGGCTGTCCTGGTAGAACGTCGACAGTGCGCTGACCGCGGAGGACAGCACGGCCATCGGGTGGGCATCGTGCGGGAAGCCCTCGAAGAATCGGCGCAACTCCTCCCGCAGCAGCGTGTGCATCTTGATCCGGTCTGTGAAGTCGGTGAGTTGGGTCGCGGTCGGCAAGGTGCCATAGATCAGCAGGTAGGCGACTTCCAGGAACGAGGATCGCCGGGCCAACTGCTCGATCGGGTACCCCCGGTAGCGCAGAATGCCCGCGTCGCCGTCGATGTAGGTGATGGCCGACGCGCACGCTGCGGTGTTCATGAAGCCGACGTCGAAGGTCACCTGACCGGTGCGCTGGAGCAGACCGCTGATGTCCAGGCCGCCTGAGCCTTCGGTTGCCAGGTGATGCGAGAGCGGCAGCGACTCGTGGTCGTACTGCAGCACGTAATCGGTGTGCGCGTCACTCTTCGTGGGTGGCGTCTGGGTGTTGATCGTCATCTCGACCTCCTCCGTGTCGACGCATGTGATCATCGTCGCTCGCTGGGCTCTCGACGGAACGACGAGCGTGACCCTCACGTGGCGTCTCACCCAACATCACCCCGATGAGTTGGGGGCCGCCCAGAGCCTTTCGCCCCGAAAGAGTGAGGCTGCAAGCCCCGTCCCAACGGAGTGCTTTGGACGGCGATGACACGCCGCTGGCGGATCCGTGACCGGCGGCGGCCGCCTCGGACGCGCCCCCGGTTTCCGGGTGGCGCTGGTATAGGTCGAACGGCCCGGTTGGCCAGGACGGGTGACTTCCTGGAAGTGTTCGCTACGCGGTGACTACGTCTACGACGCCGCCTGGTGCAGTGTCTGGGGCCCATGTTCTATCCGGGGGTCGCCGCCACCGACCGCCGTCCGGACTGCTGCCGGAACAGGCCTACGCACCACGTTGCCCGCTCATTGTCTGGCCATGGCGATGCGAAAGCGTTCGTCGGCGGTGATGAGGTGGTCGGCGTCTTGGGCGTCGTCGTTGATGGCGATCTCGACCCAGTTGATTTCTCCGTTGAAGTCGCGCGGATCGGGGTAGTCGGTGGTGACAAGCGCTCCGTTTTCCGTACCGACGTCGCAGGTGTCGTCAGCGGAGAACACCATCGCTGCGGTCGCGTCGACGTGCCCTTCGCCGGTTTTGGCGCCGTCGACGTACAGGGCCACGTCGCCACCTTTGCCCAGGCCGCCGCCCTCGTAGCTGAACTCCATCCGGACCTGGTGGGTGCCGGTGGGGATCTCCTGGCCTCCGTCGATGTGGAATTCCTTGATGCCCAACAGGTTGTAGCAGTACTTGGGTTTGCCGTCCTTGACGTAGAGGCTCCAGCCGCCGATGTTGCCGCCCTGGGCGATGATCACCCCGTTGGCGGGGTGGCCGTTGACGACGACCTCGGCGGTCACCGCGTGGGACTTGTTCTTGATGTTGACGACGCTGTTCTCCGACAGCCGGCCCATGCCGGAGAAGAACACCTGCCGGTTGCCGTGTACGAGCTGCGGGCGGCCGGCCTCGTCGGCGTTGAGCCGCTCGGCTACCCGGTCGTCGAGGGGCAGGACGCCGTGGCGGGCGGCCTCGATCAGCCACAGCCGTTGCAGCTCATGGAGCTTGTCAGGCTGCTCGGCGGCGACGTCGCGGGCCTGGGTCCAGTCGGCACTGGTGTCGTAGAGCTCCCAGACGTCGTCGTCGAAGTCGACCTTCTGCCCGCCGATGAGGATCCACGGCGTGTGGTGCTTCGTGACCGCGGTCCAGCCCTCGTGGTAGATGCCGCGGTTGCCGAACATCTCGAAATACTGCGTCTTGTGCCGCTCCGCCGCGCCGGCATCGTCGAAGCAGTACACCATGCTCACCCCGGGCAGGGTGCTTTGCTGCACGCCGTTGACGAACGTCGGCGCCGGCAGCCCGGCGACCTCCAGGACGGTGGGCATGACGTCGATGACGTGTCCGAACTGGGTGCGGATCTCGCCTTTGGCCGTGATCCCGTTGGGCCAGTGCACGACCGTGCCGTTACGGGTGCCACCCCAGTGCGAGGCGACCTGCTTGGTCCATTGGTACGGGGTGTCCATCGCGTGCGCCCAGCCGACCGCGTAATGGTTGTAGGAGGTCGGGCCGCCGAACTCGGCTAGGCGGGCCTGGAGGAAATCGGGCGTCTCCAGGGCCGCAGCACCATTAAAGTTGATCATTTCGTTGAAGGTGCCGTTCAAGGTGCCTTCGGCCGAGGCACCGTTGTCACCGATGATGTAAAAGATCAACGTGTCGTGGAGGACGTCCAGGTCGGCGAGGGCGTCGACAAGCCGGCCAACGTGGTGGTCGGTGTGTTCCAGGAACCCGGCGTACACCTCCATCTGGCGGCGCAGCACCGGCTTGAGGTTCTCGGGCATGTCGTCCCAGGCCGGGATTTCATCGTGCCGGCGAGTCAGCTTCGCGCTGGCCGGGATGATCCCGAGTTCCTTCTGCCGGGCGAAGGTCCGCTCCCGCTGGGCGTCCCACCCGTCGTTGAACTTCCCGGCGTACTTGTCCGCCCATTCCGCCGGTACGTGATGCGGGGCATGGGTCGCGCCGGGCGCGAAGTACATGAAGAACGGCTTGTCGGGCATCAGCGCCTTCTGCTGGTGCACCCACCGGATCGCATGGTCGGCCAGGTCTTCGGTGAGGTGATAGCCCTCGTCCGGCGTCTTGGGTGGCTCGACCGGATTGGTGCCCTCATACAGGGCCGGGTAGTACTGGTGGGCCTCGCCGCCGACAAAGCCATAGAAGTATTCGAAGCCCTTGCCGGTCGGCCACTGCCGATACGGTCCCATCGGGCTGGTCTCCCACACCGGCACCTCGTGACACTTGCCGATCTGCGCCGTGGCGTACCCGTTGAGCTGCAGCACCTGGGCGAGGGGTGCGGCGGTGTTCGGCCAGATCGAACTGTTGCCCGGGGCCGAGGTCGCGATCTCGGTGATGCCACCCATCCCGACCGTGTGGTGGTTACGGCCAGTCAACAGGGCCGAGCGGGTCGGCGAACACAGCGCGGTGGTGTGAAACCGGTTCAGCTTCAAGCCCCCGGCGGCGAGGCGCTCAGCCACCGGAGTGGCGCACGGCCCACCAAAGGCGCTCGGCGCCCCGAACCCGACATCGTCGAGCAACACGACCAACACATTTGGTGCGCCCGCGGGCGGGCGCAGCGGCTTGATCGCTTCGAACGCCGCCGCCGGATCCTTCGCGTCAAAGGTGATCAAGCCCTCGTACGGTTGATCAGGTAACGGCAACACCTGACGCTGGACGGCATCAACCTGGGACACGACACACCCCCGCGATCCGATGATTCCCCACGAAAGCCTACGTTTCGCACGAGGCGCACGGGCGGCAATCGACCGTTTGCGTCGGACTACCTGATCGCGCCGACCACCGACCGCTGTGTCCCGGTGTTAGCCGTCAGTTCGGTCCGGTTGTCGGATGAGACGGAAGCCGAGGTGACAGGTGGAGGTGTCGGTGTCTTGAGGCACGCGGGCAACGCGCTGCGCCCACTTGTACCATCCACCGTGGACGATTTGTCCAATCGAATTCGTGGAGAGTTGATGAGACCGGCGACCGCGGTTGAGGCGAGCCTGATCGCCGCTGCTGGCCTGGCGCCCTGGCTGATCCTCGTTCGCAAAGTTCATGCGCTCAAGGTCTCGATCGGTTGGCCGGTGATGGCGGCGATGAGGGTGAAGTCCTTGTCCGCGGCCAAGACGGTGAGGCCCACCTTCTCGGCGGTGGCAGCAATGAGCAGGTCGGGGACTGACGGGGCGCGGTGCTGGCCGCGGTCGGCCAGAAGCAGTTGCACCTCCAGCGCGCGGTCCTCGATGGCCGGGGTGAGGTACTCGACCGGCATGAGGGACAGCGGCGGCGCCGCGAACTGTTGGCGTCCGGCCTCTCCGGATCGGGCTGAATGGCCGAGTTCGAGCCGGGTGATCGTGGAGAGCCGGACCAGTCCGCGGCCGATTCGGGCGCTCCACTGGTCGCGGTTGGGCACTTGGCCGAGTTGGAGCCGTGCGTACGCCGACTTGTCAATGAGCCAGCTCGTCAGCGCCACGCGGCCGCCGTGACCGTGGGGTCGGCGAGATCTGCGAACACCTCCGCGGACCGCTGCCAATCCTCGGCGCTGACCGCCCGCTCGGCGGCCGGGGCGACGTTCTCCTCGAACTTACGGCGCAGGTACTCGTTGCGTGACAGCCCAAGGTTGGCGGCGGCCGCGTCGATACGCTCGACAGCTTCCTGGCTCAGGTCACGGATCAAGATGTTCGGCATTTGGCCACCTCCAAGAGGCCGAACTATGATATCACGCTATCATGGACCGCCAAGCGCTGCTCGCGCGTGCGTCGGTGCTCCGGTCGATCGGCGCGTCGAAAGACGGCGGCGGAGTGCTTGCGCGGGTCGGACCCGTCGGGACAGGTGCAGCGCGACCCGACCTCGCCCGGCCCGGGCAGCAGGCTCAGGCCGGTCGCGGCCACGCCGTCGGCGACGTCTGGTGGCAGGTCACCATCCAGGAGCGTGGCGGCGTGGCCCAGGCGCGCGCAGATCGCTTTCAGCACCCGATCCCACTCGTCGGGCGTGAACTGCCGCACCCGCACCCGGACGCCTGGTCCATGATGGACCACAGCTCGGAGAGCCGGTTCTCCACCGGCGTGCCCCCGGTGAGGGCGATGCGGGCCGGCGTCTTCAGCTCCCGCAGGTGCCGGGCGGTGCGCGACAGTGGGTTCTTCGCGAGCTGCGCCTCGTCGGCGATGATGAGTCCCCAGTGGACATCGCAGGGCGCTTCGGTATCTCCGCGGATCCAGGTCGCCGACCTCCTCGCTGGCGTGGCCTGACGGCGATCCTCCGCGTACCTGAACACCGAATGGCTCAGACTTTCATGAACGGGTCGAACGCGCCCGTAATTCTAGCTCGGAGCGCCCATCGTAATAGTACGAACCCTGTTACGGGCTTGTTCTGCCGCGCCCGAATCTAGGCTCGTGCCTACGACCTCAATAAATGTTCTTTCACCCTCCGGTAGGCAGGTGACCAGCACCGCAACACCTGCGCCATTGAGCTCACCGGCACCTGCGATGTGGGGACCGGATGCAAAGCTTACCTCCAAGCCCGTCTCGCGGATTGCGAATTCCGCATCTCTCATAGCTTCTGCTTGCGGCTTAGCACGTGTATCTGAACCCACGTGGATAGCCGGAACTCCTTGAACCATGATCGCCCCCTTGCTTTGATAGATGAGACCGTCATCACGGGCGTCTAAAAGGAAAGCATAGTGGAGAACGGCAGTCCGGTTGGCAGTTTCACTGGATCACCGTGAGAGAACATGGCCGAGGGGGTGCCTGGGCGACGTCCGGTTGAGCAGAAGGCCCTGGCTGCGCGGCCCGAGGCGTGGTACGCCGTGCGGTGCCGGTGTCGCCGGCCACGAGCGCGGGACCACTTGGTTGCCAATGACTGGGACAACCCGGCGTGCCCTCGAACTGGTACTCGCCGACGAAGTCACCTGCCGCGAGACCAACTGTGTCGCGCTGCGCGCCCGCGCCGCCGGCCTGGGCCCCTGGCGGTCCAGGGCTGACGCGTTGGTCCGACCTCCTCGATCTTCGCCGCCAGGCAGGTGGACGGCTCACTGAGGCCGCGACCACCGCCGCACGGCCGCCTACCTGGACCTGCTGGCCGAGCTGGACTTGGACGAGCATGACCGTGCCGATACCTAACGCGCGGGGCCTGGCCAACGGTCTGCGGTTCCTTCTCGACAAATCGGCGCACGAGCTGGCTCGCCGCGATCTGGAGGCGCAGCGCACGTTCGAGACGATGGCCGTGACCGGTCCTGGTCACCGGCGCGATCGTCGAGCTCGAGATCTTTGTACTTGGCCCGCAATCCCATCGACCACCGGCGGCTAAAGGCGTACCTGCGTCAGCAATGCGTGTGGCTGGGGGCCAGCCACGACACCCTGTTCCGCGGCCGTGGACCTGCATGAGGCGATGCTGGACGTGGGTATGCATCGCGGGCCATTCCGGACCTGATCATCGCGTCGGTCGCCGGGGCCCACGACGCCGTACTCGTCCACCACGACTGCGACTTCGACGACGTCGCTACCGGGCTACGCACCCGGTGGATCGTCACCCCTCAGTCGGGAACTCGGTAACCAGGCGCCGGTCGCTCCAGTCAGGAACCGAGCGGCCAGTGCGAGTTCTACCACTCCTTGACTCGGGAGGGTTCGTTCTCGGAGAGGGACCTGCGGTGGCACACCTCGGCCCTGGACCGCTGCGCACCGAGCCGTGATACCGACGGCGCTGGCACTGACGACGGGCTGATGGCTCAGCCGCTACCAGGCCGTGCCGCCGGCCGGGATTTCGCCGTTGCAGGAGAACATGTCGCTCCACTTGACGCCTGCGCCCAAGCCGGAGCCCGTGCTCTTGGCCACCCACACGTTGCACGACAGGCCGCGGGTGAAGGTCACGACGTCGTCCTTGCCATCGTTGTTGAAATCGCCCACGCCCGGTACCTCGTTGCCGCACCCGAATCCGTCGTGCCATTTGACGCCAGGCCCGAGCTGGCTGCCGAGGTTGAGGTGGACGATCACGTCGCAGGTGCCGCGATAGAAGCTCGCAACGTCGGCGAAGCCGTCATTGTTGAAGTCGCCGACGGCGGGAAGCGCGACGGTGTAGGCGACATCGTCGCTCCAGCGGATGCCCGTGCCGAGGAAGGCTGTGCCGTAGGCCAGTGCGACAAAGGCGTCGGCGGTGTAGCCCCGGGTGAAGGTGATGATGTCGTCGCGTCCGTCGTTGTTGACGTCGCCGACCGCGGGAATCTCGGCGCCGCAGGCGAACATATCGTGCCATTTGGCCGTAGCGCCGAAGTTGTAGCCGGTGCTTCGGGCCACGAGCACGTCGCATGAGCTGCCGCGCTGGAACTCCACGATGTCGTCGTCGCCGTCCCCGTCGAAGTCGCCCGCGGCCGGGATCGCACCCAGGCAGGCGAACATGTCGTGCCATTTCACGCCGGTGCCAATGAACGTGACGCCGTTGCTGACCGCCACGTAGACATCGCAGCTAAGACCTCGGGTGAACGTGGCGATATCGTCGTAGCCGTCGTCATTGAAGTCACCGATCACGGGTGTCTCGTCGCCGCAGGCGAAGTAGTCGTGCCACTTCGTGGCCGGGGCGAAAGCCGAGCCGGTCGACTTGGCGACGTAGACGTCGCAGCTTGAGCCGCGGGTGAAGGTGATGACGTCGTCGCGGCCGTCGCCGTTGAAATCGCCGCTGCGATTCGCGACGCCGTCGTTGGCCAGATCCGGAATCATGCCGATGAGCCAGCTCTGGATCGGCGCCTCGGCAACGCGCGAGTAGACCCCGGGATGGTCCGGGAAGCCGCAGGAACCCCAGCTGGTGATGCCCACCTGGCGTGGCCCCGTGGCCGACGGCACGAACAGCGGCCCGCCCGAGTCGCCCGGGCACGTGTCCTTGCCCCCGGCCAAGTACCCCGCACCGACCATGGTGTCGGGGTGAAAGGCGAGGTGGTAGGCGTTGGACATCTCGCTTTCGCTGATGATGGGCAGGTCCACCTTGCGCAGTTCGGAAACGCCTTGCCCACCCGGGAACGTCACACCCCAGCCGGCCGCTGTGGCCATGTCGCCCGCGTCCCACAGGCTGCGATGCGCCGTGAACCCAAGCTTGAGCGGCGTTGTGGTGGCCGAGTACTTCAGCTTCATCAGCGCCACGTCGTACTCGTACGTGCTCGAGTTGTAGTCGGGATGGACGAAGAACTGCGACACGCCCACCACTTCGCCGGCGGACGTGTCGAGCAGGTTGGCCCGCCCGATCACGGCGTTGTAGGCCAGCGCCGTCGGGTCCTTGTCGACCACGCAGTGGGCCGCGGTGAGCACCCAGTCGCGATGGATCAGCGAGCCGCCGCACAGGTGCACGCCGAGGTCTTTGGTCCCCAGGGACACCATGAACGGGAACTCGCCCGCGGCGGCCAGCTGGCCGCCGCGGATGGCGTGGCTCGGCGGCGCACCCAGGACGGACGCCGAAGCGGTTGCGGCGATGATGATCGCGACCCGCCGTACCCATGACACTGCCATGGCGGCAGGGTAGGCGGCGCCGGCGCGTGCGGCTGTAGTCCGTCACCGATTGGACAGTTTCGATGCCGCGGTGGGTCGTCGTCGCGTGCGATCGCGACCAGCCCCGCATGCAGGGGCCACAAGAGAGCCCTGGTCACGGCCATCGCCCCGTCACCGGGGGTCTCAACTTTGTGGTTCAGCCGCCTTACGGCAATGTGGACTCGACTCGCGTCTAGTCAGGACGCAGGCTCACGAGGAGGAACTGTGCGTAACAGGTCGATTGCGGTCGTCTGCGCGACCCTCGGCGCAGGCATCGTCATGGCGGTGGCCACGGCCAACATCGCCTCCGCCAAGCCGGCCGGCGTGGGCGGTCTCAGCCAGCGCATCGAGACGGTGCACGTCATCGCTGGCGCCCACAACACAACCGAAGTGCAGGCCACCTGCCATGACGACGAGCTTCGCAGCGGAGGTGGCTACCAGGTCGGCAGCATCGGCCACGACGACAAGATCTACGTCAACGCGCCGTTCGAGGAGCGGACCTGGCTGGTCGAGATGATCAACGACACGGACTTCGACATCCATCTCTGGGCGTTCGCCGTATGTCTTGGGAGCGCCAAGTAACGGTGGGTGCCACGGCCCTGAGCTGCCGGCGTAGCGCTGGCAGCTCAGGGCCGTGTGCGTCGTGGCGGTCTCGCCCAGGTACGCCCGAGCAAGCGCGACGAGGGCGGTGCAGCAGGGCTCAGTCCGACGTGGACGAAGCGGCCGCCGGGCCCATCGACGGTGGTTGGTTCACCGCTTCCGGGGCAGAGCGTTTCGGTGACGGCCCCCATGATCAGGCGGGCGGTATAGTTCGAGGCATGGCGGTCTACGGGTCACTTGCCGGGGTTGAGATCGGTGGTAACGCATCGATGTACGGTTGCCGCCAGGTTGAGCCGTGAGTGCTGTGGGCAGATACGAGCCGATGAGCCTGGTGGTACTCGCCGAACATTTGATCGCGACGGCGGATGACCGGGTGCGGTGGAAGTTGGTTTGGGAGTTCCTCGAGGAGTACCGGTGGGAGCCGGCAGAGGTGCAGATCGGCCTGGTAAGGGATGAGCCGCGACCGACTGGCGACGAGAGCTGGGATGTCCTACTCGCGGCGCTCGCCGAGCATCTCTTGGCACATCATGATCTTGCGCCGCCCGCCTGGACCGAGTCGCGGGTGCTGCGCCGGCCGTGGTTTCCCGCGCCGCTGGCCATCCAGCGTGCCGACGCGTTGGTCCGGGCCCCGGCTGCGTTCCGCAAGCACGGCGTTTACTTGTCCGCCCATGATCTGACGGCAGCGTGACCGATTCAGACGGGATGCTTATGGGCCGCGCCGCAGACGCACTTCGCATCTGCCGTGACTTCTACCCCGACGAACAAAGTCTCGCCACGGGCTCAGCGCGTCATCGAGGAGCTCTTCGAGTAGGCGGAGTTCCTCAGGGCACATCGGACCGGCGCGGCCGGCGTACCAGAGAGTGCTTGAAAGACACCCGAAGGCGGTGTCGGATCGGGGCAGAGCCGTTCGTAGCAGGGGTGAGCGACCGCCCACGAGGGCGCCCCGAACCGCAGGAGATGATCCGAGATGCAGTACCTGGTTTCCGTGATCGACGACGGCACCGGCCCGGCCACCCCGAACGAGGAGGCCGACATCGACGCATTCAATGAGCGACTCAAGGCGGAGGGTCACTGGGTTTTCGCCGGCGGCCTCGGATCCCCTGACCCGGCAACCGTCGTCGACAACCGGGGTGACGAGGTGGTGTTCACCGACGGGCCCTTCGTGGAGACGAAGGAGTATCTCGCCGGGTTCTGGATCATCGAGGCCGCCGACCTCGACGTGGCGCTCAAGCTCGCCGCCGCTGGGTCGAAGGCCTGCAACCGGAAGATCGAGGTGCGGCCGTTCCGGTGAGTGTGGTCGGCATCGCGATCACCCAGGCCCACCACGAGGAATGGGCCCGGGTGGTCGCCTCTCTGACCAAGCGTTTCGGTGACCTCGACATCGCCGAGGAGGCCGCGGCCGAGGCGTTCGCGACCGCCGTCGAGCGCTGGCCGGCCGACGGAGTCCCCGCCAACCCCGGCGCCTGGCTGACCACCACCGCCAACCGCCGGGCCATCGACCGGCTCCGGCGCGAGGGCAAGCGCGACGACAAGCAGAAGGAGGCTCAGCTGTTGCACGTCGACGACCCACCCGAGCCTCTCAACGCCATCGAGGACGAGCGGCTCCGGCTGATCTTCACCTGCTGCCACCCGGCGCTGGCGATGGAGGCGCGCGTGGCGCTGACGCTGCGCATGGTTGGTGGGCTCGCCGTGCCCGAGATCGCCCGGGCCTTCCTGACCCAGGAGTCCGCCATGGG
>JBLNGJ010000434.1:0-2999 GCA_050264675.1 Micromonosporaceae bacterium | reverse complement strand
AGGGGAACGCCCGGCCGGTAGGCCAGGTGCAGGTAGGACGGGGCGTCGAGCACGACCAGGTCCGCCCGGGCGCCGACGCCGAGGTGACCGACGTCGGCGCGGCGCAGTGCCCGCGCCCCGCCCCAGGTCGCCGCCGAAATTGCCTCGGCCGGGCTCATGCGCATCTCCCGGACAGCCAGCGCGATGCAGAAGGGCATCGATGAGGTGTACGAGGAGCCGGGGTTGCAGTCGGTGGCGAGCGCGACCGTGACCCCGGCGGCGAAAAGGCGCCGGGCGTCGGGGTAGGCCGACCGGGTGGAGAACTCGGCGCCGGGCAGCAGGGTGGCCACTGTGGACGAGTCGGCCAGGGCGGCCACGTCGGCGTCGCTGAGGTGGGTGCAGTGATCGGCGCTGGCGGCGCCGAGCTCGACCGCGAGCCGAACCCCCGGGCCGGGGCCGAGTTGGTTGGCGTGCACGCGCGGCAGTAGCCCGGCCGCCCGGCCGGCGGTGAGGACGGTGCGCGCCTCGTCCTCGTCGAAGGCGCCACGTTCACAGAACACGTCGACCCACCGGGCGTGCCGACCGGCCTCGGTGAGCATCTCGCCGCAGACGAGATCGACGTAGTCGCCCCGGCGCTCGGCGAACTCGGGCGGCAGCGTATGCGCACCGAGGTAGGTGGTCTCCTCGGTGACCTCAGCGGCGATCCGGAGCAGGCGGGTCTCGTCGCGTACGGTCAGCCCGTACCCGCTCTTGATCTCAATTGTCGTGGTGCCTTGGCGAAGCGCCTCCCGGTGCCGGCGGTGGACGCCGGCGCGCAGCTCATCGTCGTTGGCCGCGCGGGTCGCGGCCACGGTGGTGCGGATGCCGCCACCCGTGTACGGCTCGCCGGCCATCCGGGCGGCGAACTCGGCCGCCCGGTCGCCCGCGAAGACCAGATGCGAGTGGCTGTCGACGAAGCCGGGCAGCACGGCGCCGCCGCCCGCGTCGACGGCGGTGTCACTGCCGGGGGCGTGCCCGGCCGGGCCGACCCAGGCCACCTGGCCGGCGTCGAGCACCAGCGCCGCCTGGCGCAGGATGCCCAGCGGCGGCTCACCGAGGCTCGGGTCGTTCGTCACCAGCTCGCCGATGTTGGTGACCAGCAGGCTCGCCGAACCGCCGTTCACGACCACACCGCGCCGATCGCGTCGTGCAGGGCGGACGCGACGTCGTCGACCAGGAGGTGACGGCCGTCGGCCACGACCCGGCGTCCGTCCACGATCACGTCGCTGACGTCGGCGGCATTGGCCGCGAAGACCACGGCTGCGGCCGGGTCGGCCGGATCGTGACCCGCGCCGCGCACCGAGTCGAGCCGGACCGCGACCAGGTCGGCCCGGGCGCGGGGTTCGATCCGGCCGGCGTCGGTCCAACCGAGGGCGGCGTGCCCGGCCGCGGTCGCCGCGTGCAGCAGCTCAGTGGTCGAGAAGTGGCCGCGTCGCTCGGAGCGCAGCCGCTCGTCCAGCTCGACCGCCCGGGCCTCTTCGAACAGGTCGATGACGGCGTTGCTGTCCGAGCCGAGGCTGAGCGGGGATCCGGCGTCCACCAGGGCCCGGGCCGGGCCAATGCCGTCGGCGAGATCGCGCTCGGTGGTCGGGCACAGGCACACCGCGGTGTCCGTGTCGCCGAGCAGGGCTCGGTCCACATCGGAGAGATGGGTGGCGTGCACGGCGACGCTGCGCGGGCCGAGCAACCCGGACGAGTGCAGCAGCTCGGTCGGGGAGCAGCCGTGGGTGGCCAGGCAGGCCGCGTTCTCGGCGCGCTGCTCGGAGAGGTGAAAGTGCAGCGGGCCGTCCAGGCCGAGGGCACCGATCGCGCCCAGGCTTTCGGCCGGCACCGCCCGCACCGAGTGCACGGCGGCTCCGAGCCTGACCTCACCGTCGATGTGCATCTTCTCCAGGCGGGCGCGCCAGCCGTCGACGTCGCCGTCGCCGAACCGGAGCTGGGGCCCGGTCAGCGGGGCGGCGTCCACACCGGAGGTGAGGTAGAGGGTGTCGAGCAGGGTCAGGCGTACGCCGGCCTCTCGGGCCGCGGCGACGACGGCGTGCCCCATGGCGTTGGGATCGTCGTAGCGGCGGCCCTGCGGGTCGTGGTGCAGGTAATGGAACTCACCAACGCAGCTGATGCCGGCCAGGGCCATCTCGGCGAACGTCGCCCGGGCCAGGGCCTGGTAGCTGTCCGGGGTGAGCCGTCCGGCCAGGGCGTACATGCGCTCGCGCCAGGTCCAGAAGGTGCCCTTGCCGGCCTGGGTCCGCCCGCGCAACGCCCGATGGAACGCATGGGAGTGCACGTTGGCCAGGCCGGGCACCACCAGGCCAGGCAGGTGCTCGGCGTCCGGCGGTGCGGGGCCGACGCCGGTGGTCACGGCGCTGATCCGGCCGTCGATGATCTCGATGAGCACACCGCCCCGAGCCAGCCCCGCCGCCGCGGAGAGCCAGGCGACGTCGGCGTGATAGCGGCTCAGCCGCGACACGCCAGCTCCTCGAGCACGTCGGCAAGCGCCATCACGCCGGTGGCGCAGTCCTCGTCGCTGGCCCACTCCGCCGGTGAGTGCGACACACCGGTGGGGTTGCGAACGAAGAGCATCGCGGTCGGCACCACCGTCGCCAGCACGCCGGCGTCGTGGCCGGCCCCGGTCGGCAGCACGGGTGGCGAACCGCCGAGGGCGGCGGCGACCCGCTCGCGCAGCGCCGGGTCAAACTCGGTGATCGGCGACACCGACTCCAGGTCGATGCTCGCCTGGGTGCCGTCGCGGACCGACCGCTCCTCGATCCGGCTGGTGATGGCCGCGATCAGGCCGTCCAGGGTGGACACATCCGCCGCCCGGGCATCGAGCCAGCACGTCACCTGCGCGGCGACCGCGTTGGTGGCGTTGGGTTCCACCCGCAGCCGGCCGATCGTCGCGTGCCCGCCGCGTAGGCGGGCTTCCTTGTTGGCGGCGAGCACCGCGTAGGCGGCCGTGAGCATCGGGTCGTGCCGGTCGGCCA
>JBLNGJ010000433.1:0-7169 GCA_050264675.1 Micromonosporaceae bacterium | reverse complement strand
GGCGTCGAGGCGGGCGCAGCGCAGCTCGTTCATCATCTGCGCATCAGTCAGCCGCTCCAACTGCAGCAGCTCGGCTAGTCGGGCCAGCCGCAGCGCGGCGAAGCCCGTCCGCTCGATGCTCGCGAGGTCGGATCCACTGCCCTTGACGTAGAGCACGTCGACCGGCGATCCGGCCACATCGTCCACTGTGGTCTTGACCGAGGTGTTGCCCCCGCCGTGCAGCACCAGGGCTGGCTCGGAGCCGAGCAAGCGAGAGCCGTAGACACACTGACCCAGTGGATCGGCAGCGTCGGGCGCGATCGCGTTGTCCCACTGGTCCCGCACTGCCATCTCCTCACTGCTCGGTCGTGGGTGCCGCTCTTCAACTTAGTCAGCCGGGCCCGAGGCCGGCCCGGACCGACGATGGTCGCGGGTTAACGCGTGGACGGGGATAACCCGTCGACGGCTCGAGCCGATGACCGCCATGATGCCGGTATGTCAGCTCCGGTCGAGACGACTGCACCGGCGGTCGGCGAGTTCCTGGATCTGATGGAGTCGCTCGGCGTCCGGGTGTGGCTCGACGGCGGCTGGGCCGTCGATGCCTGTCTGGGCGTTCAGACCCGGCGGCACGGCGACCTCGACATCGTCATCGAGGAGCGCGACACGCCGCGGGTGGTTCAGGCGCTATGGGTGCGCGGATACCGCCCGGTTCTCCGTGACGACAGCTGTGCCTGGAACTTCGTGCTCGGCCATGAGAACGGACGGCAGGTCGACTTCCACGTCATCGTGCTCGACACCCACGGCGACGGGATCTACGGACCACCGCAGAATGGGCAACGCTACCCGGCCGAGGCGCTCGCCGGCACGGGCGACATCGACGGTCGCGGCGTTGCCTGCATTACGCCACAGTGGTTAGTGGCATTTCATACCGGCTACGCCGTCGACGCGACCGATTGGGCGGATGTCTCGGCGTTGTGCGACCGATTCGGCATCCCCATTCCCGACGACTATCTGCCATTCCGTTAGCGGGGGCCGCGCGGCCGGAAGGTCGGCTCGGACCGTGAGGCCAAAGCGGCGTGGTCCTTCCGTGCTGGCCGGAACGGAAGGACCACGCCGAGCCTTTGGCGCCAGCTCACCCCGCCAGGTGCCATCCAGAACCGGCACCCGCGGGAGGCACTCGGACAGTCAACCATCGCGTTCAGTGGATCGCAAGTGCGCAATGAGTAGTCACGGGCAGAGGCCACAATAAGGTGTCAATCATGAGTAATCCGCATGGGAGGATTGCAGATCCAACATTGCCGGATGCGGTGTCGTGAATGGTCTGTGTTTTGGGTGTCACACCGCGTGAACGGGGCTGACGTCTCGGTTCGAGGCGCCGCGCGCAGAGGCCGGGACCGCGGCGCGCCCTCCGCGGTCCCGACCTTTGCGGGTCAGGGGGCTGGCGGAGCGATGTCGGTGTCGTCCACGGTCGTCGTGGAGCGCCGATTGCCCCAGATCATCGTCGTGACGATGAGGCCGAGGGCGCCCGCGCCCATGAGGATCCAGCCGGCGACATCGAGATCAACCGCCCCGACCCGGAGGTTCAGGGCGAACGTGATGATCGCACCGACGGCGATCAATAAGATGCTGGCACCGATTCCCACCGCGTACCTCCGTTGTCGAACCGACTCCTCGCCCCTAGCTGAGTCGACAGGTACCCACCGACGGGCCGACCCGAACGTCAGGCGTCGAGGAACTCCTCCACCACCGTGGCCAGCCAGTCGCACCGCCCGACCGATGCGGACCGGCTGCCGAAGCGACCTCGCTTTTGGGCGATGATGATCGCGCATGATCATGTGATTCCGACATAATCATGCGCGATCATTATCTTGCGTGAGGAGAGAGTGCCGCAGGCGGAAGAGCGCGGCGGGCACCGCGGGGCACGGCGGGTGGCGGGGAACGGCGGGTGGCGAGCGTGGTCAGGCGGTCGGGGAGGGCCTGGCGGCAAGCGTGGTCAGGCGGTCGGGGAGGACCTGGCGGCGAGCGAGCGCCGGCCTCCGCGCTGCGGCCTTGAGCGGCGGAGGTGATGCTGTGCGGTATCCCGTCCGCTGCCCATTGGGGGCAGCGGGACTGAGATCCTCACCATCGTGGCTGCCCTGTGGCGGCAATCTTCCCGGCCAGGCGCAGACCGCGCGCATCTCGACTCATTAGGTTTCGACCAGCGAGCGGGTCAGGTACACCAGCGTGATGAAGGACTGGAAGAGCCGCAGCGGCTGGTCATCCCGCAACGCCACCGAGCGCGGCCCGGTGCGCTCCACCCCGCGTACCCATGCCGCCTGCTCCGCCATGTCCGGGCTGGCCAGGTCGACCTCCAACCGGGCCGGCAGGTCGATGGCGGGCGGTTGATGCTCCACAGTGGATAGAGATCGGCAGACGCCCTCGCTGATGAGCTCTCGGGCCGCGTCCGGGTGCAGGTGGTGGGCCGCGTACCGGCTGATCGACCGCTTGACCACGATCGCCTCGATGCCCGGGCAGAAACGGGCCGCCTCCTCGGCCACGTACTGGTCGCCGGAGATGGCCACCACCGGCACACCGAAGTGTTGGGCCACCAACGCGTTCAGGCCGGACTCACCGGCAACCGTGTCGTTGAGGCGCACGTTGGCGATGGCCCGGGGGTTGTAGGTGTGCGAGAGCACGCCCGGCGTGGCGATCGCGGCGTGGTAGCCGAGGAAGATGGCCGCATCGAAGGTCTCGTCCAGGCCCTCCATCATGTAGCGCGGCTTGAACCGGCCGGACAGGTACGAAGCGCGCCCGGCCAGGCCACCGGGTGGCAGGTTGCGCATCTGTGAGTGTGAGTCGTTGACGCAGATCTGGGTGGCACCGGCGGCGAGGGCACCCTCAATCGCCGCGTTGACCTCACCGAGCAGCAACTCCCGGCCGAGCGCGTAGTCATCGCCGCCGGCCAGGCACTGCTCCCAGGCCGCGATGCCGGCGACGCCTTCCATGTCCACCGAGATGAAGACCTTCATGGGTGGCCAGTCTGCCCGCCCGGCCCACGGCGGGAAAGGGCGCCGGTCCGAAAGCCGGCGCACCGTATTAACGCCTCCGGTATTGGACGGTGCCCGTACTCGCCGACGCCCGGCCGCCGCCCCAGGCGCCGATCTGGGCCCAGGCGCCGATCTGGGGCCCAGGCAGACGGCGCGGGAGGCGCCGGTGGGCGCCTCCCGCATCGTTGGAGCAGTCAGGTGGGTCTGTTACGAGACGTTCACCGCGGTGTCATCCACCACGAAGGACGTTTGCAACGAGATGTCCTCCACGCCACGGAAACGCAGCCGAACGGTCTGGCCGGCCCAGCTGGCGAGGCTGAACGACTTCTGGCTGTAGCCGGCGGCCTTGTTCAGGTTCGAGTAGGTCGCGAGCGTAGCGAGCACGGTCGTCCCGCCGGAGTTGAGCACCTGCACGCTCAGCGTGTCATACGCGATCGTGGTGGTGGTCTCCGCCGAGTCGATGTGCAGCCAGAAGGTGAACGTGTAGTTGGAGCAGCCGGACGGCAGTGCGACGTTCTGGTAGAGGGTGTCGGTGTGGGTCGTGCCGTACCCGTCCAACCAGGCGTCCCAGGTGCCGCCGTGCGGCGGCTGGCTGGGGCTCCACTGGCCGATCACGCCAGCGCTCGCGGTCCAGACCGTGTTGCCGGACTCGAAGCCGGGGTTGCCGAGCTTCTGGCCCGGGCTGCCGCAGGACCCAGCCGGGTTGATCGTCCAGGTGAAGGGCTGGCTCGCGGAGCCGCTGGCGCTGTCGGTCACTGTTGCCGTCACCGAGTAGGTGCCGGCGGTGGTCGGCGCGCCGGAGATGACACCGGTCGAGGCGTTGATGGTCTTGCCCGGGGGAAGCCCGGTCGCCGAGAAGGTGTACGGCGGGGTGCCGCCGGTCGCGGTGAGCGAGAGGCTCGCCGCCACGCCGACGGTGCCGGTCTGGTTGCCCGGGTTGGTCAGGGTCAACGCGCCACCCACGGTGCAGGTCGGGTCGCCGGCCTGGGCCGGAACGCTGACGGCGTCCCACGCGGCCTTGACCGTGTTGAACTGGGTGCAGCTGCTCGGGAAGAGGTTCTTCGCCGCCTGCAGCGTCCACGTCCGGTACTTCAGGTACGAGCTGGTCGAGGTCTTCATCAGCATCGCGTTGTACATGATCTGCATCGCGGTCTGGGTGCCGAGACCGGTGATGGTGGTGCTGTTGCAGGTCGGGCTGGTCGGCTGGCCGTTGGTCGGGTTGGTGCCCTGCGCCAGAAGGTAGAACCAGTGGTTGCCGGGGCCGGCGGCCGCGTGGACCTCCATGGTCGGGACCGAGGAGGAGTAGCAGTTCGGGTCGCCGACTAGGGACGGGTTGTACATGATCCGGATCGGGCCGCTGCCGACGAGGTTGATCTGCTCGCCAACCTGGAAGTCCGGCACGTCGAACGGCGACGGCTCGTTGGCGAACCACTCGGTCGCCGCGCCGAAGGTGTCGGCCACGAACTCCTGGGTGCCGGCACCGGAGATGCCGCCCGGGGTGTGGTCGTCGACGCCGTGGCCCATCTCGTGGGCGAGCACGTCGAGCGAACCGATCCACCCGCCGGCCTGGTTGTGGCCGATCTGGACCTGGGTGCCGTCGTAGAACGCGTTGAGGTCGTTGAGGCCGACCCGGATCGGCCAGGCGCCACCAGCGCCGTCCATGGCGTTGCGGCCCAGCCACTGCGAGAGCATCTGGACCTCTTTTTGCGCCGCGAAGAACGCGTCGACGCAACCGGTCTCCTTGTTCGTGCCGCTGCCGTTGCCCCAAACATCGTCGGGCCCGCTGAACGTGGTGTTGTTTGCGGCGTCCTGGCACGGCAGGTTGGTGACGACCGGGTCGCGCATCGAGAACGTGCCGCCGGACTGGGTGGTGGTGATGGAGACCGGGTTGGGGCCGTTCAAGGCCGCCGTGCCGGTGCCGCGGGCGACGTGCTCCTGGGTGCCGAGCACCTTGCCGTTGATGGCGTCGACGTAGACGCTCAGCCGGCTCACGCCGTCAGCGCCAATGCCGTTCACGATGGAGTGCCAAGCGAGGCGAGGCGTGGCGCCCAGCGCGTACACCACGAGGCTTGTGCCCTCGATCTGGGTGACGGTGCGCAGCTGTCCGGCCGCCTTGCTCGCCGCGGCCGCCTGGGTCACCTTCGGCGTCGTCGACAGGGTGCCGATCGGGCGCCCCAACGCGACCGAGTTGAAGACGTTCTGGCCGGCCTTGTTGATGACCATGACGAAGTCGCCGCCGACGACGGGAATGCCGGCGTAGGTCCGCTCGTAGGGGACGTACTGAGTGCCGGCCGACGAGACGACCTTGCCCTGGACGAAGCTTTCGCCGGCGCTGGCCTGAAGGAACGCCGGCCGACTGGCGACGAGCGAGGCCGCCGTCTGCGACGCTTGGAGCGCGGCGTCGGGCCCGGATGGGACGGCGGCCGCGGCCGTCGTCGCCGTCAGGCTCGCCGCCATCATCGCTCCTGCGGTGAGCACGACGCCCACCGCGAGAGTCCTTCTGGATACTCTCACTGCTTCCCTCCCACTTGACACTTCAGTGACGGTAGTCACTGAAGCGCATGTATACCGTACGCAGCATTGATTGGGAATAGATCAGTGCAACGCATCGATGTGCATATATGTTTAACTTTATACGTGTCAACGTAGACGATCGACCGGTTGAGTCCACGGGAGATGGTCCACTGAGGTGTCGGGGGCGACGGGAAGGACCGGTGGTCGCCGCGGCGTCGCTACCGCGGCCAATTCATAAGAACACTCAAATCAGTCAATAACTGACCAGGCATGACAGGCGAGCGTCGTCACGCCGACGACCGGCAAGCACGCCGACCGAGCACAGCCGCCGCGGCGATGGGCTCAGCCGACCGTCCATTGCAGGCAGAACGGCTTTCCGGCCGGATCGGCATAGACCCGCCAGTTGTCTCGGGCGCCCGGCAACCGGGTCGCCCCGATCGCCAGCGCGGCCTGCTCGGCCGCCTCGATCTCTTTCACCCGCACATCGAAGTGCACCTGCTGCGGGTGGCTCGGATCGAGCCATCGCGGTGGTGTGTACGGGTCGACCTGCTGGAAGAGCACCGGCTGGCCGCCGTCCTCGCCGATCATCGCGGCGCCGTCGCCGGAGTAGGTGATCGGCTTGCCGAGCAGCTCGGCGTAGAAGACGCTCAGCTCCTTCGCGTCCGGACAGTCGAGCATGACGCCCATCAGTGTGGTCTTCGGGTCGTCGGCGTTGAGACAGAGGTCGAACGGGTGACCGGCCGGATCGGCGAGCGTGTGCCAGGTTTCGTTGACCCGCAGCAGGCTCGCGCCCAGGTCGACCGCCCGCCCCGAAGCCTCGTCCAGGTCAGGCACGCGCAGATCGAGGTGGGCCTGCTGCGGATATGCGGGGTCGGGCCAGCGCGGCGGTTGGTGATCGGGCGCCTCCTGCAGACCGATCCGCCAGCCGTCGTCGGTGGTCATCGTGATCCAGTCATCGCCGCGGTAGCGCTCGGTCCAGCCGGCCAGGGCGGAATAGAACGCGGACAGCCCGGCGATGTCGGCCGCGTCGAGCACCACGGCCCGCAGCTTTCCTATCATTGGCAACCCCCTCCGGATCGGTGCCACCATCCTTGCGGCCGGCTCCGACAGAACGGCCCGACGGGGTTTGGCTACCCCACCGGGGCTGTCGGCACTGGACGCAACCACGCCGACGCACGACACGATCTCTCATTTCGGGTCACTATGGTCGGCAAATCGCCGTGTGGTGTATCAACTGCGCATAGGCCCGACCTCTGGTCAGCGAGAGGAGCACACCGATGAATGGAGCCACGCTCACCGCGGCGTATCTCGACGAGATCAAGCGGCGAGGCGGGCCCCCGGTCAACGAGCTCGTGGCCAAACGGCCCGACGCCGCGATGCTTGACGCGTTCTACCACGGCCGGTACCTGTCCCGGCCGTTGTTCTTGGGCGCCGCCGAGCGCGAGCAGCTCACCAACGACCTGCTGAACCTGCATTCAGCGCTGGCCAGCCTGCCCAACCGGCTCTTCGGTGGCGACCTGTCGGCCTTTGCCCGAGCCGTGGGCATGAACGACGTGCAGATCTCGGCGATCCTGCGCAGCCGTGGCTCGGGACCGCCCCGGCAGGGCCGGGCCGACCTCTACCGCGACGCGAGTGGCTTCCGGTTGCTCG
>JBLNGJ010000432.1:0-3491 GCA_050264675.1 Micromonosporaceae bacterium | reverse complement strand
CGTGCTGCCGTGGCGGGTCGGCGAGCTGGACCTGGTCCTGGCGCAGGCGGCGGCGACCGGCGTACCGGCCGGGATCGGCGAGCCCACGCTGGCCACGCTGGTCAACGTGCTCGCCGTGGGCCGGCGGTTCAAGCTGCCGGTTGAGCAGAACTGCGCGCTGTGGGGGCCGATACCGCGTGCTCTCCTGCCGGGTGCTCACGCGTCGCTGTTCGACCGGCTGTTCAACCTGCCGACGTTCGTCCGGCTGGATGGCACGCTGCCCAAGGACGCGATCAGTTTCGTCCACCCGTCGCTGCGCACCGCTGGCGTGCCGTCGCCCGCCGACAATACGCTGCACCGGATGCTGGCCGGCCTCGGCGTCGCCGACGAACAGCTCGCCAAGCTCATCGGCGCGCTGGCCGGGCCGCTGGGTGCCAACCCGACCGCGACGAACGAACAGGACCGGGGCTTCCTGCTCACCGCGGACAACCTGACACTGCTCTACCGGCACGCCCGGCTGGCGCAGCTGCTGCGGCTGCCGGTACCGGACCTGTTCCAGCTCATCGGGCTGGCCGGGTTCGCCGGTCAGGTCGCCAGCCTGGCCGACCTCACCACGCTGCTCTCGTTCTACGACTGGTGGCGCACCAGCGGGTACACATTGGACGATCTCACGCTGGTCACCGGAGGCACGGTACGCCAGCCCGCCCGGTACCCCAACCCGGCTGCCGTCGCGGCGGACATCATCGCCCGGTTAGCCGCCGACCACGCCCTCGAGTTCGCCGACACGGTGTTCGCGTTCGTGCCCGGGGTGACCGAGGAGCAGTCGCGCGCACTCATTGCCGCCAACGCGAGCGTCCTGGAACGCCTGCCCGACGGACGTACCATGCGGCTGACGCCGGGGTTCGATCCGACCGCGGCGCTGACCGTGCCAGCCGGCATCACGACCGCCGAGCTGGACCTGCGGGCCGCGCTGCTCGCCCACCACGCGAGCACCGTGCTGCCGCCGCGACTGGCATCCCAGCTCGGGCTCGCCGTGGCCAAGGTCGACGAGCTGGTCGCGATGTCCGGCATCGCACTCAGCTCGGCCGGCATCGTCACCGCCCTACAGGGCGGCCCGGTCGCCCCGCTGGAGGCGCTGGCCACCACGTTGGTTCCGCTCGCCGTGCTGTTCCGGCCGAAGGTCTACGATGCCGCCGCGCTCGCCTTCGTCCGTACCAACGCCGCCATCTTCGGCGCCACCGATCTGACCGCGGTGGACCTGGCCGCGATCCGGGCGCTGTCCGGCTACACCCGGTTCGCCGCGCGGCTGATCGCCGACCAGGCCGCCCAACAGGCCACCGTCGCGGACGCCGAGCCGGACCTGTCCGACCTGCACCATGTGCTGTCCACATTCGACCCGACTACCCACTTCACCGCCACCAACCAGGGCCGCCTCGCCACGGTGCTGCGCACCGAACAGGCCATGGTGGCAACGCTGCTGCCGCACCTGGCCCTGCCGGCAACGGCAATCGATGCTCTGTCCATAGTGGATCGCGCGGCGGTGCTGGCGATCTCGCTCGGGGTCGGCGGCGACGCCCTCGCGCTCATCGTCTCGGGCGACTACGACGACCTCAACCGCGCCGCCGAGGCGGTACTGTCGGCGATCCGCGCCAAGTACCCCGACGAGGAGGAGTTCGCCAACCGGCTCGACCCGTTCGCCGACCGGGTGCGCACTGGGCGCCGTGACGCGCTCACTGACTACCTCATCCGGTCCGTCCATCCGGAGTTTGCGGAGCTGGACGAGCTGTACCAGCATTTCCTGCTCGACGTCCAGCTCGAGGGCTGCGCCCGCACGTCCCGGCTGGTGGCGGCGATCTCCAGCGTCCAGCTGTACGTGCACCGCATCCTGATGAACCTGGAACAGGACCGCCGCCAGCCGTCCGACCCGTTGCACGTGGCCGTGCCGGTCGGCGCGATCCCGGCCGACGAGTGGCAGTGGCGAAAGAACTACCGGGTCTGGGAGGCCAACCGGAAGGTGTTCCTGTGGCCGGAGAACTACATCGAGCCGGAGCTGCGGGACGACAAGACCCCACTGTTCAAGGAGTTGGAGTCGACCCTGCTGCAGCAGGATGTCAACGAGCAGAACGTGCTCGACGCGTACGCCAGCTACCTCGCCGGCTTCGAAGAGGTCGCCGGCCTCCAGATCGCCGGCGCCTACCACGACAAGGACACCTTCCGCCGCACCGACGTGCTGCACCTGTTCGGGGTTACGCCCGGCGACCCGCCGGTCTTCTACTACCGCACCATCGACAACGCGATCTACGGCGAGACCGAGCCGGACCGGGGTACCGTCTACCGGCCATGGCAGAAGATCGAGGTGCAGATCCCGGTGCGCCGGGTCGCGCCGGTGGTCCACCTCGGCCGGCTGTTCGTCTTCTGGACCGAGCTGGTCACCACGCCGAAGAATGAGGTCAAGGACGCCGGCTCGCAGTTCGTCGGGTACCGGCACCGGCTCACTCTCAAGTACACGACGCTGCGCCTGGATGGCCGGTGGAGCCCGCCGCAGGCGGTGTCGCTGTCCGGCACCGCGTTCCCGACCGGCGAGGGCGTCGTCGAGGACCCGCTGGCTGAGCAGTCGGAGAGGGACGCGTTCACGCAGGCGGTGGTCTCGTTCGACTTCCAAGCCGCGTACAACGCGATGACCGCGATGGCCACCCCGCGCTTCGACACCAAGGTGCACCCGGAACCACTTGACGGGTACACCCTCAAGGGCTTCCAGTGGGACCGGGTGTACCCGCAGCGCAGCGGCACCAGCGACCTGACTCTTACCGGACGCAACTTCCGGATGCGGGCCGGCGTCGACTTCTACCGCAAGGCCATCTCCACCAAGTCCGCGCTCAACGTCCACACGTCCAGCCAGCGGCTGCTCGCCGCGCGGCCGGAGGGCCTCATCTTCCGGCTGTACAGCGGTCGACCCACCCTGTACCTGTTCGACGACTATCCACAGTCGATGATCGTCGCGGACTCCCGACGGATCGACGCGCTCGGCGCGACTGCCGAGAACAAGGGGGTCGCCGGCCTGCTGCGGCTCGGGCTGTACGCCAGCCCGCTGGCGCACCTGTTCGCCTCGCCAGAGATCACCGTGGTCAACGGGTCCCGGTCGGACGCGGTCGTCGACTTAGACGGCGACCTGTTCTACGTCCGCGGATCCGCGCCGGCCAGCGGGCCGTACACCGTGCGGCGGCTGGGCACCACGCTGGGCGAGACCATGTCCCGCCTGCTGTTCGCCGGTGGTGTCGACGCGCTGCTGGACACACCCACCCAGCGGGCCATGCAGGAGCGGTTCCCGAGGTTTTGGCCGGGCGCGGGCATGCGCAACGACATCGTCCCCCGGCTGGACTTCCGAGGCTCGTTCGGCACGTACTTCCGGGAGGTGTACTTCCACATCCCGTTCCTCATCGCCAACCACCTCAATGGCCAGCAGCGCTTCGCCGCGGCGCAGCAGTGGTACCACTACATCTTCAACCCGATGG
>JBLNGJ010000431.1:0-11092 GCA_050264675.1 Micromonosporaceae bacterium | reverse complement strand
GGCCGGGCGTCGCCCGGTCAGCACGTCGAGGCCGAGCGCGACATCGGCCACGCTGGTGGCGAGCACCCCGGTCTCGGTGAGCCCACCGGCCTCCACGAGCCCGGCGCCGGGCGCCGGGGTGAACCCGACCAGGCCGCAGCAGGCGGCCGGCACGCGCACCGGGGCGGCATCCGCGTACGCGATCGGCACCATCCCGAGCGCGACGGCGGCGGCGGCACCGCACCCACCCGCGCTGCGATCGGTGTGCCAGGGGTTGGGCACCGGACCGGTGCGGGCCGTGCCGAGCACCACCGCGCCGGCCCCGCGCAGGCGCCGTACCACCTCGTGATCCGCGCCGGCGACCCCGTCCGGCCCGGGCAGCCCGGCCACCGGCACCGTCTCGCGTACCAGCACCGGCACCCCGGCCAGCGGGAGCGCGCCGAGGTCGGCCTGCTCGTCCACGTGCTCGGCTTCGGTGATCGCGCTGCTGGCGCGCAGGTTGCCGATCACGCCCAGCACGCGCTCGGCGATCTCGGCGTGGGCCAGATGGTCGGCCACGACGCCGACCGCGGTCGTGTCGCCGCGGCGGACCGCCCGGGCGATCTGGCCCGCGGTCGCACCAACCCAGGAGTGGTTGCTCGCAGAGTCGTTCACGGGGCCTGGCGCCTCCCCTGCCGCGCTGCGCCGGCGAGCGGACTCCGTCCCGGCGAGGTCTCCACTCGTCTAACGACTCACCCCAGGGCCTGGTCGAGATCGGCGAGCAGATCCTCGACGGTCTCGATACCGACCGAGAGGCGCACCAGGTCGGCCGGCACCTCCAGCGGCGAGCCGGCCACGCTGGCGTGGGTCATCTGACCCGGGTGCTCAATCAGCGACTCGACCCCGCCCAGCGACTCGGCGAGCAGGAACAGCCGAGCCCGGTTGCAGATCTGTATCGCCGCCGCCGGCCCGCCGACCGCGAGGAAGCTGACCATGCCGCCGAACCGGCGCATCTGCTTGGCCGCCAGTTCGTGGCCCGGGTGCTCGGGCAGGCCCGGGTAGTAGATCTGGGCCACGCTGCGGTGCCCGGTGAGGAACTCGACGACCCGCTCGGCGTTGTCGCAGTGACGCTCCATGCGTACGCCCAGGGTCTTGATGCCGCGCAGGGTCAGCCAGGCATCGAAGGGCCCGTTGATCGCGCCCATCGCGTTCTGGTGGTACGCGAGCTCCTGGGCCAGGCCCTCGTCGTTGACCACGAGGGCGCCACCGACCACATCGGAGTGTCCGCCGAGGTACTTCGTGGTCGAGTGCACCACGACATCGGCGCCGTGCACGATCGGCTGCTGCAGATACGGCGAGGCGAACGTGTTGTCGACCACCAGCAGCGCGTCGCGGTCATGGGCGAGGCCGGCCAGCGCGGCCAGGTCGGCGATGCCGAGCAGCGGGTTGGTCGGCGTCTCCACCCAGATCATCCGGGTCTTCGGGGTGAGCGCCGCCCGCACCGCGTCGGTGTCGGAGATCCGCACCGTCGAGAAGTCCAGGCTCCAGCGGGACGCCACCTTGGCGAAGAGCCGGTAGGTGCCGCCGTACGCATCGTCCGGGATCACCACGTGGTCACCCGGGCGGCACACCGTACGCACCAGCGTGTCCTCGGCGGCCAGACCGCTGGCGAAGGCGAGGCCCCGGCGACCGGCCTCGAGCGCGGCCAGGCAGTCCTGCAGAGCGTCCCGGGTCGGGTTGGCGCTGCGGGCGTACTCGTAGCCCAGCCGCGGCGACCCGACCGAGTCCTGCGCGAAAGTGGAGGTCTGAAAGATCGGTGGGACCACCGCGCCGGTGCGCGGTTCGGGGTCCTGGCCCGCGTGGATCGCCAGCGTCTCGAAGCCGTACGTCATGCGCTGAGGCTAGCTCGCGGTGCCGCCGTCCGGTGCGACCAGGCCGGTACAGTCGGCGCCGTGCCTGAGTGCCTCTTCTGCGCGGCCGTGGCCGGCACGCTCAGCGTCCACCTGGTATTGAACGAGCCGACCGCGGTCGCCTTTCTCGATCACCGGCCGGTGTTCAAAGGCCATGTGCTCGTGGTGCCGCGCGCGCACGTGGAGACGCTGCCCGAACTGCCCGAGGTCGGCCCGTACTTCGAGGTGGTGCAGCGCCTGGCGGCCGCGGTGGAGACCGGCCTGGACGCCGGCGGCACATTCGTGGCGATCAACAACCGGGTCAGCCAGAGCGTGCCGCACATGCACACCCACGTCGTACCGCGCACCCGCGGCGACGGCCTGCGCGGCTTCTTCTGGCCCCGGACGCGCTACACCTCCGACGACGAGGCGCACGAGTACGCCGAGCGGATCTCCGCCACCTTGCGCCGATCATGAACTTGACTTCCTGCTCGGCGGCGGGTCGCGATGATCACGGTTTTCCGTAGCAGCGTGCAGTCTCACTGCACATCAGTACGGACAGCCGCGATCATGTCGGCGACGCGACCGCCCGTGTTGCCGGACGAACTCGGTCGAATCCGTCCTATACGGGTCGACGGCCCGGCCCGACGCGGCTAAGGGTGAGCCGGCCAGGCCTGAGCCGTGATGGTCGGTCGCGCGGCGGCGCGGCATGCTGGATGCATGGTGCTGCGCTTCAAGAAGGCCGACATGATCACTCCGGAGCAGGCGCTGCCGGGCCGGGACCGGGCGATGCCAGTCGCCGACCGTCACACCGTCCTCGGGACTTCGTTGCGCGGGCCGTGGCCGCAGGGACTGGAGGTGGCGATCTTCGGGATGGGCTGCTTCTGGGGCGCCGAGCGGCTGTTCTGGCAGATGCCCGGGGTCTACTCCACGTCGGTGGGCTACGCCGGGGGCTACACCCCCAACGCGACCTACGAGGAGACCTGCAGCGGCCGAACCGGGCACGCCGAGGTGGTGCAGGTCGTCTACGACCCGGCCAAGGTGTCCTATGCGGACCTGCTCAAGGTCTTCTGGGAGAACCACGACCCGACCCAGGGCCTGCGCCAGGGCAACGATGTCGGCTCCCAGTACCGTTCGGCGATCTACGCGACCACCGACGAGCAGCTGGCCGCGGCGACAATGTCCCGCGACGCGTTCGCCCCGGTGGTCCGCGCCGCCGGCCGGGGTGAGATCACCACCGAGATCGCGCGGGCCGGCGAGTTCTACTACGCCGAGGACTACCACCAGCAGTACCTCTCCGACGCGAAGAACCCGTACGGCTACTGCAACCACGGCCCCAACGGCATGACCTGCCCAGTGGGCGTCGCCCGCACATCGACCGCCGCGCATTAGCTCGCGCCACAAGGGATCTGACCTCGACCCGCGCACAACGGTGGAGGCCAGCCTCGTAATGGCATCGAACTCGTGCTGAAATCGGCTGTGCGCTCATTCGAATGGGTCGTACGGCGGTGGCAGCCACCGGCGAACACGACCTGAGCCGGTTGGGGGCTGTACCGGGGCGCTTCGGGGCAGTTGACTACCGGAGTGCTGAGAACGCTGCGGCGCCTGCGCGCCCCCCTCGGGGCCGGCCTGGTCTGGCTGGCCGGGGGCTGGCTCGCGCTCAGCGACAGCGTGCCCGACGCGGGCCACGCGACGGGAGTGCTCCGCGGTGCCTACCGCATGGTCGGCGCCGTCGGACGGCCGGTGGCCCTGGTCGGGCTGGGCCTCCTGGCGTACCTGGTGGGGCTGGTCAGCGTCGCGATCTCGACGGCGCTGCTGAACGCGGCGCTCAACGCCCGCGCGCTGACCCGGGCCAGGGTCGGTGCTCTCGGGGTCAACGCGTTCCGCGAGCAGGCGGCGCTGACCGGTGTGGTGCTCGATGCCCTGGCGGTTCGGTTCGCCGCCGGCGATGTCCGGGTGGCCCTGCCCGAGCCGGAGGCGACCCATCTGGCCGTGCTGACCTCGGCGCCAGTTCCGGCGTACCTGCGTCGCGAGATCATCGCCGAACGCGTCGACCTGGCCGAGTGCACCCGGATCCTCGCCGCGACGACCGACCGGGCGCCTGACGAGTACGGCCGGCTGCGCGCCGAGGCGGAGCTGCGCGGCGCGATCGCGTTCGCCGCGGCCGGCGTCGGCCTGGCCATCCTGGCTGGCGGGCCCGGACTCGCACCCACCCCGGCAACGGTCACCGCACTCGCCGGGCTCGGCGTGATCGGCGGGCTCTTCGGCCTGGGCCTGGGCCGGCTGCGGGCGGCCCGGACGGTGCTGGCCCAGGCCCTGCGTGACGGCCAGGTCGGCTGCGCCGAGGGGGCGCTGCCGGTCCGCGTACGCGGAAAGGCGTGGCCGGATGTCGAGTACCGCGTGCTGAGGTCGCTGGCCCAGCGGCGGCTCGACCCGGAGCCGCTCCTGGTCGCGCTGCGCCGGGGCATCGCGGCCGGCAACGAGCGCTGCGCCGGCCCACTGGCCGCGCTGCTGCTGCGCAAGGGCAACCCCGGTGCGGCCACCGAGGTGGTGCGCGACTGGGCCGCCGGCGGCGACGCCGAACTGCTGGCCGCCGTCGAGTACGTGCTCGATCATGACCTCTCCGCGCTGCACCCGGTCGCCGCCGAGCTGCTCGGTGGTCTGCCCGACCTCAGCCGCCGGGTGTTGCTGGCCCGGGCCAGGCTGGCCGAACGGGTGGGCCAGGAGCGGGCGGCCATGGTCTGGTACCTGCGCGCCGCCGCCGAGGGGGGCGCCGACGCGGAACGGCGCGCGGCCGCGCTGGCCCGGCGGCTGGACGTGACCCGGGTGGTCGACCACTTCCTGGTGCGCCCGGTCGGCCTGCGCGAGTGGCACCACCTGTTCCAGCAGCTGTACGCCGGACCGGGCCCCGCCCGCCGGGGTCAGTGGATCGGCCGGTGGCTCGACGAGTTCGCGTTCCTCGCCTCCGAAGAGGCATTCCTGCGCCTCTACTGGCGCGATCTGGCCCGCAGCGAGTACGTGGCGCTGCTGACCCGGATCCGGGCGCGGCGCCGGCGGCGGGCCCGCCGGCCGGTCGTGGTCAGCTAGCCCGGGACGGGTGCAGCGGCACCACGACGGCGACAACGCCCCATTCTCCGATTCGTCAGTTTTGGGAGTAAACCGCTCCTACGGTAGGGGCAGATGTCCGCGCCGGAGGGAACGCTCATGGCCAAGAAGGTCGTCCTCATCGTGCTCGGTACGGTCGCGCTCGTCATGGGCCTGGGCGCGGTCACGGCCGGCGGGCTGCTGGCCGCCATCATCGGCTCGGATGACACCGTGCACAGCGGGGCGCATCAGATCGGCACGCCGACCACGGCGCTGGTCTCGCCGACCGAACAGGTCAGCCACGCCAACCCGCTGCGGACCGGCATCGGTGCGGTCACCGTCACGATGACCGCCCACTCCGCCGACCCGGTCTTCCTCGGCGTCGCGCGTACCGCGGATGTCGACCGTTACCTCGACCAGGTCGCCTACGACGAGGTCACCGACTTCAGCGTCTCGCCGTACCGGATGCAGACCGTGCGCCACGACGGGTTCCGCCGGCCCGATCCGCCCACGCAGCAGTCGTTCTGGGTGGCCACCGCGACCGGCCCCGACGCGAATCTGCAGTGGACAGTCACGGATGGCGACTACCGGCTCGTGGTGCTCAACGCCGATGCCGCCACCGGCGTATCGGCCACCTCCGAGTTCGGCGTCAAGATCGGTGGGCTCTTCGGCATCGCGGTGGCGGTGCTGCTGTTGGGTGGGCTCGGCGTGGTGGTCGGCGCGGTGCTGCTGATCTGGGGCATCCGCACGCCAGCGCCGGGCCCGCGCCCGGTGCCGGCGGCGCCACCCGGTTCCGGCGCCTAGGATCGCCTCAGTCACCGCCGGCACCCAGGAGGGCCGCATGTCGAGCGCCCGAGCGCTGGCGCAGTTCAACGCCCTGCCCCAGCTCGACGCCGAACGCGAGCTGCAGGCCTGCTGCGCGGCGCCGAGCTGGGCGCACGGTGTGGCGGCGAGCCGCCCGTACGCCGATCTCGACGGGCTGCTGCGAGCGTCCGATGATGCGCTCGACCGCCTCGCATGGTCGGAGATCGAGGCGGCGTTGAGCGCGCATCCCCGGATCGGGCAGCGCACCGCCGGCGAAGAACCGGGCGCGGTCTGGTCGCGGCGGGAGCAGTCCGGCGTCGATCCGACCGACACCGAAGTAGCGAAGGCCCTACGGGCCGCGAACGAGGCGTACGAGCAACGCTTCGGCCATGTGTTCCTCATCTTCGCCACCGGCAAGAGCGCCGGCGAGATGCTCTCGGCGGCCAAGGATCGGCTGGGTCACGACGAGACGACCGAGCACCAGGTGATCCGCGGCGAGCTCCGCAAGATCACTCGCCTACGACTGGAGAGGCTGCTGGAGGAGTGAGCCTCTCCACGCACGTGCTCGACACCGCCCGCGGTGAGCCGGCCGCGGATGTACCGGTTCGCCTGGAGCGCCCCGACGGCCCAGGCTGGGCCATCGTGACCGAGGGCCGCACCGGCCCCGATGGACGGTTGCGGCTGGCTGAGGCGCCACTGCCGGCCGGGCGCTACCGGCTCGTCTTCGACACCGCCAGCTATCTGGGCGAGGCGGCCTTCTTTCCCGAGGCGGCAATCGTCTTCGTGGTCCGCGAGAGCCAGCGGCACCACCATCTGCCGTTGCTCCTGAGCCCGTTCGGATACACGACCTATCGAGGCAGCTGAGCATGATGATCAGCCTCGGCGCGAACGAGTACGGCAAGGCGGAGATCCGCCTGGTCCGGGTGGCGCGCGACACCGAACGCCACGAGCTGACCGACCTCACCGTCGGCGTGGCCCTGGCCGGCGACTTCGAAGCGGCCCACGTGGCCGGTGACAACCGGGCGGTGCTGCCCACCGACACCCAGAAGAACACGGTGTACGCGTTCGCCCAGGACCCCGGCATCGGCGAGATCGAGGACTTCGGGCTGTTGCTGGCCCGTCATTTCGTGCAATCCCAGCCGGCGGTCGCGCGGGCCCGGATCAGCATCGAACAACACCCGTGGGAGCGGCTCGCGCCCCACTCGTTCCGCCGCCGGGGTGGCGAGATACGCACGGCCACAGTTACCGCCGACGCGTCCGGCGCCTGGGTGGTCTCCGGCCTGACCGATCTGGTGGTGCTCAACACGACCCGGTCGGAGTTCGTCGGCTTCGCCACCGACCGGTTCACCACGCTGGCCGAGGCGTCCGACCGGATCCTCGCCACGTCCGTGACCGCCCGCTGGCGCCACGCCGAGCCCACCGGCGACTGGGCCGCGTCCTACTCAGCCACCCGGGAGCTGTTGCTCTCCGCGTTCGCCGGGACCTACAGCCGGTCGTTGCAGGAGACGCTCTACGCGATGGGGCGCCACGTGCTCGAGCACCGCCCGGAGCTGGCCGAGGTCCGGCTCTCCATGCCGAACCGGCACCACTTCGCGGTCGACCTTGCACCGTTCGGATTGGACAATCGCAACGAGGTCTTCCACGCCGACGACCGGCCGTACGGGCTCATCGAAGGCGGGCTCGTGCGGGAGGGAGCGCCACCGGCCGGCCCGGCCTGGCAGCGTGGGCCGGAGGAGGCAACATGACCGAGATCCTTACCCCCGAGGCGCACGCGTTCCTGGCCGACCTGCAGCGCCGCTTCCGGCCCCGCCGCGACGAGCTGCTGCGGTTGCGCGCGCAGCGGCGGGCCGAGATCGCCGGCACCGGGCGGCTGGACTTTCCGGCTGACGGCGCGGAGATCCGGCAAGCCGAGTGGCAGGTGCCCGGCCCGCCGCCCGGACTGGTCGACCGGCACGTCGAGATCACCGGGCCGACCGAGCGCAAGATGGCCATCAACGCCCTCAACTCCGGGGCCAAGGTGTGGCTCGCCGACCATGAGGACGCCAACACACCGCACTGGTCCAATGTGGTGGCCGGTCAGGCCAACCTGCACGACGCGGTGCGGCGCACGATCTCCCACGACGCTGCCGACGGGCGCCACTACGAGCTCACCCACGACCGGTTGCCCACCATCGTGTTCCGGCCCCGAGGTTGGCACCTCGATGAGCGGCACCTGCCGGTCGATGACGCCCCGTCGGTGGCGGCTTTGGTCGACTTTGGACTGTACGCGTACCACAACGCGACCGAGCTGGTGGCCCGCGGCAGCGGGCCGTACTTCTACCTGCCCAAGCTGGAGAGCCGGCTGGAGGCCCGGCTGTGGCGGGACGTCTTCGAGGTGACCGAGGGTGCCCTCGGCCTGGCCCCCGGCACGATCCGGGCGACCGTCCTCATCGAGACGATCACTGCCGCGTTCGAGATGGAAGAGATCCTCTTCGAGCTGGGGCCCTACGCCGCCGGGCTCAACGCCGGCCGCTGGGACTACCTGTTCAGCGTGATCAAGAACTTCCGAGATGCCGGGCCGGGCTTCGTGCTGCCCGACCGGGGCTCGGTCACAATGACGGCGCCGTTCCTGCGCGCGTACACCGAGCTGCTGGTGACGACGTGTCACCGCCGGGGCGCCTACGCGATGGGCGGCATGGCGGCGTTCATCCCGAGCCGCCGCGACCCGGAGGTCAACGCCCGGGCCCTGGCCAAGGTCCGGGAAGACAAGGAGCGGGAGGCGCGCGACGGCTTCGACGGTTCGTGGGTGGCCCACCCCGATCTCGTGCCGCTCTGTGAGGAGGTCTTCACCCAGGCCCTGGACGGGCGCCCCAACCAGCTCGAGCGCCGCCGCGAACGGGTGGACGTGGACGCCGCCCACCTGCTCGACATCGCCGCCACCCCGGGCACGGTCACCGAAGCCGGGCTGCGCGGCAACGTCTCGGTGGCGCTGCAGTACCTGGAAGCGTGGCTGGGCGGCAACGGCGCGGTCGCCATCAACGACCTGATGGAAGATGCCGCCACCGCCGAGATCTCCCGGTCGCAGATCTGGCAGTGGGTTCACCATGGCGTGCGGCTCGACGGCGGTGGGCCGGTCACCCCCGAGCTGGTACGCCGCATCGAGGACGAGGAGCTGGCGGGGATCCGCGCTCGGATCGGTGCGGACGCATTCGCGGCGAGCCGGTTCGAGCCGGCCCGGCAGTTGTTCGAACGGGTCGCCCTCGCCGACGAGTTCGTCGACTTCCTCACCCTGCCGGCGTACGAGATCATCGACTGATGGGCCGGCTGACCCCGGACGTGCTCGAGGCGCTGGACCGCCGCTTGCGGCCGGTCGACGCCGAGCTGAGCCGGGCCTACCCGGGTCCGCCAACCGGGCGGGCCCCGGTGCACACCGTCTACGTCCCCGCCGACGCGGTCACCCCCGACCTGGTGCCGCGCTGGGGCGCCGACGCCCAGGCCGCCCTGCGGGCACATCCCCCGCTGCCCTTCCCCGAGGACTTGGCCGAGAAGGTGGCGGAAAAGCTCGGCCGCGAACCGATCGAGGACCTGCGGGTCGACTTCGAGGACGGCTTCGGCCGCCGCGACGACGCCGACGAGGATGCCGCGATCCGGGCAGCCGTGACGGCGCTGGGCGAGGGGACCCGGCCGCCGTTTCTCGGGCTGCGCTGCAAGGGTCTGGAGGCGGCCACACGGGCCCGGGCGGTGCGCACGCTCGACCTCTTCCTGGCCGAGTGGTTGGGCTCGGCACCGTGGCCGGACGGGTTCGTCATCACGCTGCCCAAGGTGAGCGCGGTCGAACAGGTGGCGGCAATGGTGGAGCTGTGCGAACGGCTGGAGCAGGCCCACGGCCTGCCGGCCGGAAGGCTGCGGTTCGAGCTGCAGGTCGAGACGCCGCCGGCGGTGCTCGGCCCGGACGGCACCGCCACGGTGGCCCGGATGATCCACGCCGCCAGTGGGCGCTGCACCGGCCTGCACTACGGCACCTACGACTACAGCGCCGCCTGCGGCATCGCCGCCGAGTACCAGTCGATGGAGCATCCGGTGGCCGACCACGCCAAGGCGGTGCTGCAGGTCGCCGCGGCCGGCACCGGAGTACGGGTCAGCGACGGCTCGACGAACGTGCTGCCGGTGGGCGACACCGGGGCCGTGCACGCGGCCTGGGCGCTGCACGCCCGGTTGGTGCGCCGGTCGTTGGAGCGTGGCTTCTACCAAGGGTGGGACCTGCACCCGGCCCAGCTGCCGACCCGGTTCGGCGCGACCTACGCCTTCTACCGGGACGGCCGGGCGGCCGCGGTCGCGCGGTTGCGGGCCTACCTCGATCGGGCCAGCACCGGCCTGCTCGACGAACCGGCCACCGCCCGCGCGCTGGCCGGCTTCCTGCGGCGCGGCCTGGACTGCGGGGCGCTGGAGGAGTCCGAGGTGGACTTCGACCGGTCCACATTGGAGAGCCAATGAGCGGGGACCTGGTGCTGCGGTCCCGCCGGGTCATCACCCCCGAGGGCGAACGGGCGGCGACGGTACGCGTCCGGGCCGGCCGGATCAGCGCGATCGAGCCCTACGGTGACGGAGAAGACCTTGGCCGGCTGGTGCTGTTGCCGGGGCTGGTCGACACCCACGTCCACGTCAACGAACCCGGGCGCACCGAGTGGGAGGGCTTCGCCACGGCGACCGGGGCCGCCGCGAGCGGCGGCGTGACCACCCTCATCGACATGCCGCTCAACAGCATCCCGCCGACGGTCTCGGTCGAGGCGCTGGAAGTCAAGCGGCGGGCCGCCGCCGGGCAGTGCCACGTCGACGTGGGCTTCTGGGGCGGGGCCGTGCCGGGCAACACCGCCGAGCTGCCGGCCCTGCACGCGGCCGGCGTCTTCGGGTTCAAGAGCTTTCTCATCGACTCCGGCGTCCCTGAGTTCCCGCCGGTGGATCTGTCCACTCTGGCCGATGCCTTCGACGCGGTGACGGCGCTCTTCGTGGTCCACGCCGAGCAGCCCGAGTCGGTGCGGGCCGCGCCCGCCTCCCGGCACTACGCCGACTTCGTCGCGTCGCGACCGCCGGCGGCCGAGGAGCAGGCGGTGGCCGACGTGCTCGCACTCGCCCGCCGGCACCGGGCCCGGGTGCACATCCTGCACGTCAGCGCGGCCGGCGTGCTGCCGTTGCTGGCCGATGCGCGCCGCGACGGGGTACGGGTGAGCGCGGAGACCTGCCCGCACTACCTGACCCTCACCGAGGCCGACGTGCCCGACGGGGCCACCCAGTTCAAGTGCTGCCCACCGATCCGCGACGCGGCCAACCGCGACGCCCTCTGGCACGGCCTGGTCACCGGCGCCCTCGACTGTGTCGTC
>JBLNGJ010000430.1:0-14159 GCA_050264675.1 Micromonosporaceae bacterium | reverse complement strand
ACCGATGCGGGATGCCGCCGCGGCGCTCGGCGTCGACCCGTACACCTGGATCCTCACCGGTGGCGACGACCACGCCCTGGCGGCGACCTTCCCGGTCGGCACCGACCTGCCGGGGGAGTGGCTGGTCATCGGTCGGGTGACGGCCGATCGTGAGGTCACCGTCGACGGCCGCCCGTACCTCGACTCACCGTCGGGTTGGGATCACTTCCGCTAGCGCCCGGCGGGGATACGGGGCCGCGACGGGTAGGTCAGTGTGACGTCCGGGAGCGCCGCGGCCCGGGCGCGGCGCGGCGCCCCGTATTCTTGCCGTCTGTGACGGACATCCAGATCAGGGCAACGCGCTATGGCGCCCCAGCGGCGCGTACCCTCATCGGCGCAGCGCAGGCGGACATTGCGGAGCGTTACGGCGGGGAGAGCGACGAATCCCCGCTCGAAGCGATCGAATTCGATCCGCCCGAGGGTTGCTTCATGGTGGCGTGGCTCGACGGTGAACCGGTGGCCTGCGGCGGTTGGCGCCGGCACGGGCACCTGGCCGAGGACGCTGGCCCGGACGCTGTCGCCGAGATCAAGCGGATGTTCACGCTACCCAAAGCGCGCAGCCGCGGCGTCGCCACCGCCCTGCTGCGGGCGCTGGAAGACTCGGCTCGGGAGGCCGGGATGGCGCGGATGGTGCTGGAGACCGGGCTGCGCCACCCCGAGGCGATGGCGTTCTACGCCCGCAGCGGCTACCAGCGGATCGAGAACTACGGCTTCTACCGCGACGAGCCGGACTGCGTCTTGTTCGGCCGCGACCTCTGACCAGCGTCGGCGGAGCCGATATCAGCCCCGCTGGACCTTGCCCGCCTTGATGCAGGAGGTGCAGACCTGCAGGCGCTTGTGGGTGCCCCCGCCCGCCGGCACACGCACGGTCTGGATGTTGGGGTTCCAGCGGCGGTTGGTACGCCGGTGCGAGTGGGACACGTTGTGGCCGAAGCCTGGCCCCTTGCCACAGACGTCGCACACGCTTGCCACGGGTATCTCCTGGAGGATGTCACGATCAACACGGCGCCCAGTGAGGCCCGGGCAACCCCAGAAGGATACCCGATCACCGATCCGGCACTACCCTTAGGGTCCGTGCTGGCAAGGCTGGACGCAGGGGCGGTGCGCCGTTGGTGTGCGCTCAGCCTGGCCGCGCTGCGGCGGCACCAACACGAGATCGACGAGCTCAACGTCTATCCCGTGCCGGACGGCGATACCGGCACCAACCTCGTGCTCACCCTCGGTTCGGCGTACCAGTCGCTGGAGCCGGAGAACGCGACCGAGGAGGGGGCCCGGCCGGGCGCGCTGCTGCACCGGATGGCCCGGGGGGCGTTGCTGGGGGCCCGGGGCAACTCCGGGGTCATCGTGGCCCAGCTGCTGCGCGGCATCGCCGACGTGTTCGAGCAGAGTCCCGCCGCCGGCGGCCGGGCGCTCGCGGACGCGCTGGCGGCGGCGGCCAAGGCGGCCTACAGCGCGGTCGCGGAGCCGGTCGAGGGCACTGTGCTCACGGTGGCCAGCGCGGCCGCCTTCGCCGCCAACGCCGCGGACACCGACGACCTGGCGCAGGTGGTCCGGGTGGCGACCCGGGAGGCGGCGGCGGCGCTGGCCCGGACTCCCGAGCAGCTGCCCGCGCTGGCCCGGGCTGGCGTGGTCGACGCCGGCGGGCGGGGGCTGGTGGTGCTGCTGGAGGCGTTGGTCGAGGTGGTCACCGGTGAGGTGCCGCCGCCGCCGGCGCCGGTGCGCACGGCTCGCGGCGTCCGCGCGGTGCCGCGTGAGGCCGGGTCGACCGACTTCGCGTACGAGGTGCAGTACCTGCTCGACGCCGAGGCCGACGCGGTGCAGCGGCTCAAGGGCACGCTGGCCGACCTCGGCGACAGCCTCGTCGTGATCGGCACCGGCGGGCAGCCGCCGGTGTGGAACGTGCACGTGCACGTCAACGATGTCGGTGCCGCGATCGAGGCCGGCATCGAAGCGGGGCGACCGCACCGGATCGCGGTGACCCGCTTCGCCGACCAGGTGGCCCCGGCACCGGCCGCGGCCGGGTCGGACGAACACGTCCGGGCGGTGGTCGTGGTCGCCGCCGGCCCCGGCCTGGCCGAGCTCTTCACCGCCGAGGGCGCCACCGTCGTCCACGGTGGACCATCGAGCAGCCCGTCCACGGCCGACGTGCTCGCCGCCATCATGGGCACCGGCGCCGGTCAGGTCGCGGTCCTGCCCAACGACTCCAACCTGCACGCGGTCGCGGCCACCGCGGCGCAGGAGGCGCGGGCAAACGGGGTGCAGGTCGGTGTGGTGCCCACCCGCTCGCCGGTGCAGGCGCTGGCCGCGATCGCGGTCCGGGACCTCACCCGTTACTTCCACGACGACGTCATCGCCATGGCCGAGGCGGCCGGTGCCTGTCGCCACGCCGAGGTGACGGTGGCCACCCGGGAAGCCCTCACGGTGGCCGGACGCTGCCGGGCCGGCGACGTGCTGGCGCTGGTCGAAGGCGAGGTCAACCTCATCGGGGGCGACCTGATCGAGACCTGCCAGCTGCTCATCGACCGGATGCTCGCCGCCGGGGGGGAGCTGGTGACGCTGATCCTCGGTGCGGACGCGCCGGCCGATCTCGCCGACGTGCTCACCCGTCACGTCGCCGGCGCATGGCCGTTCGTGGAGGTGCAGACCTTCTCCGGCGGCCAGCCGTACTACCCCCTGCTCGTAGGTATCGAGTGAGATGACGACGTTCGAGACGCCGCTGAACCGGGTGGTCGGCCCCAAGGCGGGCCGGCTCTTCGGTGAGGAGCTGAGCCTGTTCACCGCCGGCGACCTGCTCTACCACTTTCCCCGCCGCTACGACGAGCGGGGCCAGTACACCGACATCGCCGGGCTGAGCGTCGGCGAGGAGGTCACCGTGCTCGCCCGGGTGCTGCGGGCCAATACCCGGTCGATGAAGACCAAGCGCGGTTCGCTGTTCGAGGCGGTCGTCGGTGACGACTCCGGTGGCACGCTCACGCTGACCTTCTTCGGCAAGGACTACCACGGCGTCCGGCACCACCGGGACAAGCTCACGCCCGGCGCCGCCGGTCTCTTCGCTGGCACGGTGAGCGTGTTCCAGGGCAAACGGCAGCTGACACACCCCGACTACGTGGTGGTCGGCGACGCCGCCGACGGGGCGGCCGTAGCCGAGGACTTCGCCGGCGCGCTGATCCCGGTCTACCGGGCCACCCGACACCTGCCGACCTGGACGGTGGCCCGCTTTGTGCGGATGGCGCTCAATGCGGTCACGCCGCCGCCCGATCCGATGCCGCCGCGGCTGCGCGGCGACCGGTCGCTGATGGACCTGCGCTCGGCATTGCAGGAGATCCACGTGCCGACCTCGTGGGAGTCGCTCGCCGCCGCCCGGGAACGGCTGACCTGGGATGAGGCCCTCGCCGTGCAGGTCTCCCTGGTGCAGCGCAAGTGGCGGGCGGCGGCCTGGCCGGCGGTGCCCCGGCCGCGCCGGGACGGCGGGCTGGCCGATGCGTTCGACGCCGCGCTGCCCTTCCGGCTCACCCGGGGCCAGACCGTGGTCGGCGACGAGCTGGCCCGCGATCTCGCCGCCGCCCACCCGATGCACCGCCTGCTGCAGGGCGAGGTCGGCAGCGGCAAGACCGTGTGCGCGCTGCGGGCGGTGCTGCAGGTCGTCGACGCCGGTGGCCAGGCGGCCCTGCTCGCGCCGACCGAGGTCCTCGCGGCTCAGCACCACCGCAGCATCCAGCAGCTGCTCGGCCCGCTGGCCCGGGCCGGCGAGCTGGAGGGTGCGGAGAACGCCACCCGGGTGGCGCTGGTCACCGGTTCGCAGGGCGCGGCGGCGCGGCGGCAGGCCTTGGCCGAGGTGGCCACCGGGGCCGCCGGTCTGGTGATCGGCACCCACGCCCTGCTCTACGAGGGCGTCGACTTCGCCGATCTGGGCCTGGTCATCATCGACGAACAGCACCGCTTCGGCGTGGAGCAGCGTGACGCCTTGCGGGCCAAGGCCGGTGCGCCGCCGCACGTGCTGGTGATGACGGCCACGCCGATCCCGCGTACGGTCGCCATGACCGTCTTCGGTGACCTGGAGGTCTCGACCCTGGCCGAGCTCCCACTCGGGCGCTCGCCGATCGCGACCCACGTGGTGCCGGCGGCCGAGAAGCCGGCGTTTCTCGACCGCGCCTGGCAACGGCTGCGCGAGGAGGTCGCCGCCGGCCATCAGGGCTACGTCGTCTGTCCGCGCATCGGCGGTGACGCCGCCGAGGACGAGGATGTGTCCACTGAGGATGCTCCCGCTCGCCGCCCGCCGATGGCCGTGCTCGACGTGACGCCGCTGCTGGTGGCGGGGCCCCTGGCCGGGCTGCGGGTGGGCATCCTGCACGGTCGGCTGCCCGGCGACCAGAAGGATGCGGTGATGCGCGACTTCGCCGGCGGACGGCTGGACGTGCTCGTCGCCACGACGGTGGTAGAGGTCGGCGTCGACGTGCCCAACGCCACCGCGATGATCGTGCTCGACGCCGACCGGTTCGGCGTCTCACAGCTGCACCAGCTGCGGGGGCGGGTGGGGCGCGGTACCGCGGCCGGGCTGTGCCTGCTCGTCACCGAGGCCCCGCCGGCCTCGCCGGCCCGCATCCGCCTGGACGCAGTTTCCTCCACAGTGGATGGCTTCCGGTTGGCCGAGCTCGACCTGATGCAACGGCGGGAGGGCGACGTGCTCGGTGCCGCCCAGTCGGGCCGGCACTCGCACCTGCGGCTGCTCTCGCTGCTGCGCGACGCCGACCTCATCGCCGAAGCCCGCCGGGAGGCGATCGCGCTGGTCGAGGCCGACCCCGAGCTGGTCGGTCAGCCCGCGCTCGCCGCCGCCGTGGCCGCCCTGGTCGACCAGGAGCGCGCCGAGTTCCTGGAGAAGGGCTGAGGGTGACCCGGATCGTTGGCGGCAGCCGGGGCGGGCGGCGCATCGCCACACCAACCGGCCGGGACACCCGGCCGACCTCGGACCGGGTTCGCGAGGCCCTCTTCGCCGCACTGGACTCCGCTGTGGACATTGCCGGCTGCCGCTTCGCCGACCTCTACGCCGGCTCCGGGGCGGTGGGCCTGGAGGCCGCCTCCCGCGGCGCCGCCGACGTGTGGCTGGTGGAGTCCGATGCCCGGGCCGCGCGTACCGCCCGGGAGAACATCGACGCGCTTGCGCTGGCGGAGGTGTGCCGCCTCACCATCGCCCGGGTCGCCCGGGCGGTGGCCAACCCGGCCGACCGCAGCTACGACGTGGTCTTCGCCGACCCCCCGTACTCGGTCGGCGAAGCGGAGATCGCGACGATGCTCGGCGCGCTTGTCGACGGCGGCTGGCTGGCCGGGCACGCCGTGCTGGTGCTCGAGCGGGCCAGCCGCTCGCCCGAGCCGGCCTGGCCGCCCGGGTTGTCGGCCGGTCGGGCCCGTCGGTACGGCGACACCACCCTCTGGTACGCCCACGCCGCGCCCGGGCCATGAACGCTGGTGCATGAACGCTTTGGTACGGTCGCGGAGCGTGAGGCTGAGGAGCGGATGAGCATGAGACGCGCGGTATGTCCGGGGTCCTTCGATCCAGTGACCAACGGCCACCTCGACATCATTGGGCGCGCCAGCCGGCTCTTCGATGAAGTGATCGTCGGAGTGCTGGTCAACGAGTCCAAGCAGGGCCTGTTCAGTGTTCAGGAGCGGCTGGAGATGCTCCGCGAGGTGACCAAGGGCTACGAGAACGTGCGGGTCGAGTCGTTCCAGGGCCTGACCGTGGACTTCTGCCGGGCCCAGCAGGCCACGGTCGTGGTCAAAGGGCTGCGGGCGGTCAGCGACTTCGACTACGAGCTGCAGATGGCCCAGATGAACCTGGGGCTGGCCGGGGTCGAGACGCTGTTCATGCCGACCAGCCCGCAGAACTCCTTCCTCTCCTCCAGCCTGGTCAAGGACGTGGCGAAGTGGGGCGGCGACGTCGGGCCACACGTGCCGGACGTGGTCCACCGGCGGCTAATCGAGCGGCTGCGCCACGACCCGGGCTAGGCCGACCGATCCGGACTGGGCCCGACCGGTGGGCGGCAGGACCGACCGTACGCCCGGCGTCGCCGTGGCGCCGGACCCGCGATGATGGGTGGGCCGCAGGATTGAGGCGGCCGACGGTTGACAGGAGTTGACGTGGATCCGCTCGACCGACTCGATGAGGTCATCGCGCTCGTGGAGAGCGCGCGTTCGGTGCCGATGTCGCGTAACTGCATGGTGGACCGCGGTGAGGTGATCGGACTGTTGGAGCAGCTGCGCAGCGACCTCCCGGGTGAGCTGCGCCGCGCGGCGGCACTGCTGGACGAACGCAACAAGATCCTCGACGCCGGGCAGCACGAGGCCGAGCGCATGATCGCCGAGGCCGAGGCCGAACATGCCCGGCTGGTCTCGTTGAGCGAGGTCGTGGTCGCGGCCGACCGGGAAGGCGCCCGGCTCATGGCCGAGGCCCGCGCGGAGGCCCAGCGCCTGCGCGACGAGGTCGACGAGTACGTCGACACCACGCTGGCCAACTTCGAGCAGTTCCTGACCCGGTCGCTCGCCTCGATCGAGCGCGGCCGGGACAAGATGCACGCGCTGCGCGAGATCGGCACGTACCAGCCCGATCAGCACGACCGCCCGCTGCCGTTCTGACCAGCGGATCAGGTCGGGTGACCGCGTCGTGTACTCTGGTTCTTCGGCCTCACCGGCCGGAGTCCACGATGCGTGATCATTCGCCAACCCACCTCGACCCCCGGTCGCCGCTGGTTCTCGACACGAGAGACCTGCCGCGCAGTCCGGGGGCGATGCGTGCCGTGCGGCGCACGATCACCGCACCGGAGAACCTCGGTCTGGAGCTGATCCGCGTGCCGCCGGGGGCGACCATCGACCTGACGTTGCGAATGGAGTCGGTCACCGAAGGGGTCCTCCTCTCCGGGCGGGCCACGGCGCAGCTGCAGGGCGAGTGCGGGCGCTGCCTGCGCGAGATCGGCGACACCATGGACGTGTCGTTCCAGGAGCTGTACGCGTACGAGCACAGCACCACGGACGAGACGACCGACGACGATGAGGTGGGCCGGATGCGGGGCGACCTGATCGACCTCGAGCCGGCGCTGCGGGACGCGGTGGTGCTCGCGCTGCCGAACCACCCGCTCTGCCGGGCGGACTGCCCCGGCCTGTGCCCCGAGTGCGGGGTACGCCGGGACGAACTGCCGGCCGACCACAGCCACCGGCGCACCGACCCGCGCTGGGCGGCGCTGGATCGCTTCTCCTAGCGTTGCACCGCCGCACCGAACCGCCGCACCGAACCGGCAACCCGACCCGCCCCGACCGACCGAGGAGACAAACGCTATGGCTGTGCCGAAGCGCAGGATGTCGCGCAGCAACACCCGAGCCCGCCGGGCGCACTGGAAGGCGTCCCCGGTGCTCACCGTGGCCTGCCCCCAGTGCCGTTCGCCGAAGCTGCCCCATGCGGTCTGCACCGTCTGCGGCACCTACAACGGCCGCCAGGTCATCGAGGTCTGACCCGGGACCGGGGTGACGCGATCTGTCGGACCGCCGGCTGGGCCGGGCACCGCACGGATCGCCGTCGACCTCCTCGGCGGGGATCATGCCCCCGCCGTCGTGGTTGACGGCGCTCTGCGGGCCAGCGGCGCTGATCCCGACCTTCACTTGCTGCTCGTCGGACCGAGCCCGGTCGCCGATGAGGTCATAGCTGCCCTGCCCGGGCCGGCCCGGGATCGGGTCGCCACGCTCCCGGTCGAGCGGGGTGTGGGCATGGGTGACCCGGTCACCCACGGCGCCGATCGGCGGACCAGCATCGGCGCTGCCGCCCTGGCGCTCGCCGCGGGCGCGGCGGACGCGCTCGTCTCGGCCGGCTCCAGCGGCGCCACGGTCGCCGCGGCGGTCATGGCCGTCGGGCGTACGCCGGGCGTACGTCGCCCAGCCCTGGCCGCGATCCTGGCCAGCGCGACCCACCCGCTGGTCTTTCTCGACGTCGGCGCCGGAATGCAGTGCACCGCCGCCGACCTGGTCCAGCACGCGGCGCTGGGAGCCGGGTACGCGCGGCACGCCGCCGGCCTGGCCCGACCGCGGGTGGGCCTGCTCTCGGTGGGCACCGAACCGGGCAAGGGCGACCGGCTGCGCCGGGCCACCGACGCGGCGCTGCGGCTGCACCCGCTCGGCGACGCGGTCTACGTCGGGACCGTCGAAGGCAGCGACGTGGTCACCGGTGCCCGCGCCGACGTCGTGGTCACCGACGGCTTCACCGGCAACGTGCTGCTCAAGGGCGTCGAGTCGGCGCTGGCCGCGGCCGCTGCGCCGCACCCGCCGACCGCGGTGCCGCGGGCCGCGGCGCTGCTCGGTGTCGCCGGCACGGTGGTCGTGTGTCACGGCGCCGCCGACGCCGAGGACCTCGCCTCCGGGATCAGCCTCGCCGCCGGGCTGGTCCGCGCCGGGATCACCGGGCGGCTGGCCGAGATCACCGGGCTCAGCGCGTGGACGGCGCAGGTCGCCCAGCGACTGGCCGAAGGCAGAACCCGATGAGCGCCGTGCGGGCGGGACGGTCGTCGCTGACGGTGCTCGAAGCCGCACTCGGCGTCGGGCTGGACCGCGACCTGATGCAGCGGGCACTGACCCACCGGTCGTTCGCGTACGAACATGGCGGGCTGCCGAACAACGAGCGGCTGGAGTTCCTCGGTGACTCGGTGCTCGGCCTGGTGGTCACCACCGCGCTCTACCACGCCCACCCCGAGCTGCCCGAGGGGCGCCTGGCCAAGCTGCGGGCGAGCGTGGTGAACTCGCGCGCCCTGGCCGAGGTGGCCCGCCGGCTCGGCCCGCACGGCCTTGGCCGCTACCTGTTGCTGGGCAAGGGCGAAGAGACCACCGGCGGACGCGACAAGGAGAGCATCCTCGCCGACACCCTCGAGGCGCTGCTCGGCGCGGTCTACCTGCAGCACGGCCTGCCCACCGCGGAGAAGGTGGTGCACCGGCTCTTCGACCCGGTCATGGCCAAGGCGGCCGGCCTCGGCGCCGGGCTGGACTGGAAGACCAGCCTGCAGGAGCTCACCGCCGGCCTTGGGCTCGGCGTGCCCGACTACCAGATCGACGAGACCGGGCCCGACCACGCCAAGACGTTCACCGCCTGGGCCGTCGTGGCCGGGCGGCGCCACGGCGGCGTCCAGGGCCGTACCAAGAAGGAGGCCGAACAGCGGGCCGCCGAGGCAGCGTGGTACACGCTCAGCCCACCGGCCTCCGCGGTGGATGAGACGGCCGTGCCGTTGCTGGAGCATTGAGCCGTGCCCGAGCTGCCCGAGGTCGAGACCATCCGCCAAGGTCTGGTGCGGTGGATCACCGGACGCACGATCAGCGCGGTCGAGGTGCTGCACCCGCGGGCGGTGCGCCGCCACAGCGCCGGCGCCGCGGACTTTGCGGCCGCACTGGCCGGCCGGACCGTCACCGCGGTGCGCCGGCGTGGCAAGTATCTGTGGTTCGCCCTCGACTCCGACGACGCGCTCGTCGGTCATCTCGGCATGTCGGGCCAGTTGCTGCTGCTCGACGCGCCGATGCCGGCCGGGCCGCACCTGCGGGTGCGGTTCAGCTTCGTCGACGGCGGCCCGCAGCTGCGCTTCGTCGACCAGCGCACCTTCGGCGGCTGGGCGCTCTCGGTCGGTGGAGCCCAGCTCCCGCGCGAGATCGCCCACATCGCCCGCGACCCGTTCGACGACGAGTTCGAACCGGAGGCGTTCGTGGCCGCGCTGCGGGCCCGGCGCACCGGGGTCAAGCGCGCCCTGCTCGACCAGACGCTGGTCTCCGGCGTGGGCAACATCTACGCCGACGAGTCGCTGTGGCGGGCGCGGCTGCACGGCGAACAGCCGGCGAGCGGGCTGACCCGGCCGGCCGCGCGGACGCTGCTCGGTCACGTCACCGACGTGCTGCGCGAGGCGCTGGGCGTCGGTGGCACGAGCTTCGACGCGCTCTACGTCGACGTGAACGGCGACAGCGGCTACTTCGGCCGGTCGCTCGCCGTCTACGGCCGGGAGGGTCAGCCGTGCCTGCGCTGCGGCGCGCCGGTGCGCCGGGAGCCGTTCATGAACCGCTCGTCGTACTCCTGCCCGCGCTGCCAACCACGGCCGAGGTCCGCCGCGGTGTCGCGGCCGGCCCGGTCACCGTGAAGTCATAACTGTCGGGCACCGGCGCCATACCGCCGATGCGCAGCCCCCGGGCGTGGGCCAGGCCGGCGAGGCCGTCGGTGAACCGGCGCTGATCCGCCAACGCGATGGGGAAGCCGGTCGGATGCGCGTACCCGTCGACGTGGTCGACCACCACCGCGTCGAAACCCTTGCCGCGGCACAGGTCGAGCCGGCTGGCCAGAATCGGCGCGAGCAGGTCCCAGCGCCGCACGTCGAGCCAGCGGGACCCGTCCGGGTCGCCGGTGCGCCGGCCGATGACCCTGGGGTCGAACCGGGCCGCGTCCGGGCGGGCCGGCTCCCACCCGCCGGCGTTGAGGCGGCAGAGTGGACGGTGGCCCTGGGTCCGCAGCGTAGCCACCGTCTGGGCGTCGGTGCGGAAGGCGTCCAGCACGACGGTGGTGGGAGGCGTCGGTGACACCGCCGCCGCCGGTCGGGGACGGGCGGTCGAGGGCGCGCGCGGCCGATCAGATGCTCCACTGAGGACGCTCACCGCGACGACGACGGTCAGGCCGGCGAGGAGTCCGCCGCCCGTCCGCCGGGCCAGGCCGCTCATCGCCGGCCGCTCATCGCCGGCCGGTCATCGGCGCCGGTGTGGGTCGAATCGTCGCGCCGTGACCGAGCTGGTGCTCCGCGACCAGACCCAGGCCGGCGCCCCGGCTCGCAGCCAGTCGCCACGCGGCGTCGGCGTCGGCTCGGGGTACGCCGTAGACGAGGTGCCCGTCGCCGGCCTGCGCACCCTCATCGGTCCATGCGCGGTACTCCGTCCACGATCCCTCGAACGTGCACAGGGCCACCCCTAGCCGCCGGTAGAGCGGGTCGACCGGCACGCCCGGGTTGACCACGACCGTCGGCAGGCCGGCCCGGCGCGCGACTCGAGCCGCCTGGGCGACCGGCTCGATCTGGCACGGGCCGGCGGGCGCGTGGTCGAGGAAGACGCCGGTAACCGGCAGCACCGACCACCGGGTCAGCGCACCGATGACCTCGACCATCGGCCGGGTCGCGTAGCCCAGGCTGACCTGGCCCAATGTGGGTACGCCGGCCGTGACCAAGGCCTGTATCGCCGCGGCGACTGCGGTCCACCATTCCGAGGTGGCTGGGCCTTTCCCGCCGGCCCGCCGCGCGAACGGCCCCGGTTCGTGGTCGCGGAGGCTGTCGATCGGTAGCTGGATCACCGCGATCCCGCGCCGGCCGAGCGCGGCGGCCCGGTCCCAGGCAGCTGGGTCCAGCTCCGGGTGGGCTTCGATCGGTACCAGCACTCGCGGCAATCCGGGCATCGACGTGCGGAGGGCTTTTATCACGTAATGCGCAACGAATCAGCAACTTCGCGAACGCCTCCTAGTCCGATTCGTGACATCGGGGGACGCGCCCTGGCGGCGGCCGGAGGGCATCGGTGACGGTGCGAGCGGGCTCCGGGGCGGGCGCGGCCGTCCAGTTACGTTGTGTATCTGCGGAGGCACGGTGCGCGTACTATGATCAGGGGTGGAATTGGTCGTTAATGCCGGGAACCGCCGTAGCCGTTCCGCGCAGCGGCCCTTACGACCGATCCGGCCCGGGGTAAAGTGGGACAAACAGGTGTGCGGGAACACACGGCACCCAAGCGACGTGCGGTGCTTGACGTTCCTCGGCGGACAGCGGAACATGAAGGGGTCGCCAGTCGCGCCCTGTCACGACCATGCACTATTTGCGTGCAGAGGCTGCGAAATGAGGGGCGCGCGTTGCCGAAGCGGCGGCGCTGACAAGGAGAAGATATGGCGAAGGCCCTCTACGGCCACGTGGGCAGCGCGCCCGACAAGCGCATGCTCGACGAGGTCACCCGGCTGCGTGCCCGAGTTCGGGACCTCGAGATCGAGGTCATGCGGCTGCGAGCGGAGAATGACCGCTTGGCGGCTGCGGCCGAGGCAGACGACCTGCTCCGCATCGCGGAGCCGGCGCTGGCCTAGCTGGGTGCTGCCGGAGACACTCCGGCGGCAGAGCTGAACGACGACACGCCAAACACCGCGCGCCGACATTGGTCGGCGCGCTTCTTCTTGCGCTGCACCGGCCGCGGCAGGCGGCGCGGGTCGAGAACCCGGTGCGATTCGCCGATCATGGTGCCGCCTTTTCTTTATGCCGCACCGGCGTTGGTTGCCGGGACCCGGGCGGTGGCCGGGGTAGCCTCCGGGTTGTCACCCCTCACGCCGCCGCGGCGGCCCGAACACCCCGGAGATCCGTGCATCTCAAGAGCCTGACGGTGAAGGGCTTCAAGTCCTTCGCCTCCGCGACGACGTTGAAGCTGGAGCCTGGCATCACGTGTGTGGTGGGCCCCAACGGCTCGGGCAAGTCCAACGTCGTCGACGCGATTGCGTGGGTGCTGGGCGAGCAGGGGGCCAAGGCGCTGCGCGGCGGGAAGATGGAAGACGTGATCTTCGCCGGTACGGCCGGCCGGGCGCCGCTTGGCCGGGCGGAGGTGACGCTGACCATCGACAACACCGATGCCGCGCTGCCGATCGAGTACACCGAGGTCTCCATCACCCGGCGGATGTTCCGGTCGGGCGAGAGTGAGTACGAGCTCAATGGCGACTCGTGCCGCCTGCTCGACATCCAGGAGCTGCTCTCCGACTCGGGCATCGGCCGCGAGATGCACGTCATCGTGGGCCAAGGGCAGCTCGACGCCGTGCTGCACGCCAAGCCGGAGGACCGCCGCGCCTTCATCGAGGAGGCGGCCGGCGTGCTCAAACACCGCAAGCGCAAGGAAAAGGCGCTGCGCAAGCTCGAGGCGATGCAGATCAACCTCAACCGCCTGACCGATCTCACCGCGGAGCTGCGTCGCCAGCTCAAGCCGCTGGGCAAGCAGGCCGAGGTGGCCCGCCGCGCCGCCACCATCCAGGCCGACCTGCGCGATGCCCGCCAGCGCCTGCTCGCCGATGACCTGGCCACGCTGCGCGAAACGCTCGACCGCGAGGTGGCCGACGAGACCGCCCTGCGCATGCGGCGGGAAGAAGTCGAGGGCGAGCTGGCCCAGCTGCAGGGTCGCCTGGGCGAGCTCGAGGCCGCCCTCGCCGAGGACGCGCCCGTGCTGGCCCGCGCGCAGGAGACGTTCCTTCAGCTGTCCACGTTGCAGGAGCGCACCCGGGCGACCCATCAGTTGGCCATCGAGCGGCTGCGTAACCTCAGCGCGCCCCCCGACGAGCCGAGCCTCGGCCGCGACCCGGATCAGCTGGAGGCGGAGGCCGAGGCGGTGCGGTCCGAAGAGGCGGCGCTGCGCGGCGCGCTCGCCGACGACCAGTCGCGCCTGGCCGACGCGGTCGAGGGGCGCCAACACATGGAGCGCCGCCTGGCCGAGGCCGAGCGGGCGCTGGTCGCGGCGGTCAAGGCCATCGCCGACCGGCGCGAAGGGCTGGCCAAGCTCGTCGGCCAGGTCAACGCGATGCGTACCCGGTCGAGCGCGGCCGCCGACGAGATCGCCCGGCTAGATGCCGCACTCGCCGACGCGCGGGCCCGAGCCACTCAGGCCAAAGCCGAGCTGGACGTGGCGGCGGCCGGGGCTACGGAGGCCGACCAGGGCAACGCCCAGGTCGACGCCCGCCACGCCGAGGCGGTCGAGATCGCCGAGGCGATCGCGGTGCGAGCCAAGGAACTGGGCGACGCTGAGCGGGGTGCCGAAAAGGAAGCGGCGCAGTGGAAGGCGCGCGAGGAGGCCCTCGCGCTCGGGCTGCGCCGCAAGGATGGCGCCGGTGCGCTGCTGGCCCGGGCCGATCGGGTGCCTGGGCTGCTCGGCAGCGTGGCCGCGGTGCTTTCGGTGGAGCCGGGGTACGAGGCCGCACTCGCCGCCGCCCTGGGCGCGCTCGCCGACGCCGTGGCAGTGTCCGATGTGGATGGTGCCCAGGCCGCCATCGAGCTGCTGAAGGCGGGCGACTTCGGGCGCGCCGCCCTGCTCATCGGGGGCACCGACATGCCGGTCAAGGGCGATCGGCC